>NZ_JBIDFF010000023.1:0-40076 GCF_046635645.1 Gilliamella sp. BG2 | reverse complement strand
TATTTGTAGTAGCTTTTCCCACCGTTTATCTGTTAGCATTGTTCTTGGCATGATGAATCGAGTTATGGTTGTTTTTGACAGAATTATTATAACTCACATCATGCCGTCTAAAAAATAATCACGAAAGATCAACACGCCCTATAAATTAAATAATATTTAAGTTAAAAAGGAAAATATTATGAGCGTAGTAAAGAAACCACCAGTAAAATGGTTGCCACTTATCATTATTGTGGTAATTTCAGCGATATTTTGGTTGTTTGTATCTCCACCTGAAGGTATTAGTCAAGAGGGTTGGCAAACCAGCATCATTTTTGTTGCAACAATTGCCAGTATTGTTGCCGAAATAATGCCAATTGGCGCAATTGGTCTATTAGCAATTACTGTTTTTGCTGTATTGAGACCATCTGGTGCAACAACAGCGACTGAGTCAATAAAAATCTCGTTAAGCGAATTAAATAGTAGTCTTATTTGGTTAATTGTTATTGCCTTTATGATCGCTCGTGGTTTTATCAAAACAGGTTTAAGTAAACGAATAGCCTATTATCTTGTTAAAATTTTGGGTAAAAATACCTTAGGACTTGCTTATGGTTTATCCGTTACTGATATTGCATTGGCACCAGCTATTCCAAGTACAACAGCACGTGCTGGCGGCGTTATTTATCCAATAGCGGAAGCACTAGCAATCAATTTTAAATCCAATCCCAAGGATGAATCAAGAAATCGCATAGGTACTTTTTTAATGCTAACTATTAGCCATGTAAATGATATCACCTCGGCAATGTTTCTAACGGCATTTACAGGAAATTTATTAGCCGCTAAATTAGTTACAACATCACTAGGTATTACATTAGGGTGGGGACAATGGTTTGTTGCAGCAATTGGGCCATGTTTAGTTTCATTCGTTGTGATACCTTTGGTGATTTACTTTCTGACTAACCCAGAATTAAAAAGAACACCGGAAGCGCCAAAATTAGCGGCTGAAGAATTAAAGAAAATGGGGGTAATTACTGTTAAAGAAATCATTATGGGTGTTACTGTTGTACTTTTGTTAGCGCTTTGGATTTTTGGTAAAAACTTCGGTATTGATTCAACAACTACTGCGTTTATTGGCTTAACTATTTTGATCTTATCTGGTGTATTAAGCTGGGATGATATTAAAGGAGAAAAAGCTGCCTGGGACACATTAATTTGGTTTGCGGCATTACTTATGATGGCGGGGCAAGTTAATAAACTTGGTGTAACAAAATGGTTAGGGGACACAATAGGTGTAGCTGTACAAGGTCATTTAGGTGAAAGCAGTTGGGTATTAGTATTAGTTATTTTGTGTGTTGCCTATGTTTATTTACATTATTTCTTTGCAAGTGGAAATGCTCATATTGCTGCATTATTTCCCGTTTTCCTATCGATCGCTATTGCCTTAGGTGTACCAACTCTAACTGCAATTTTTGCGTTGGTTATTTGTACTAACTACTTTGGATCAATTACACAGTTTGCCAATGCTCGAAATCCACTATTATTTGCCGAAGGTTTTGTACCAGTAAAAACTTGGTGGAAAGTTGGGTTTATTTGTAGTGTTGTAAATCTAATTATCGTATTTACTGTTGGAATTTTATGGTGGAAGATAATAGGTCTGGATTAATTGTTATGTAACTATCCTCTAAAATAATACATATTCCACCTTGAATCATTAAAAAAGTTATAGGTACTGTGAATGTTAATCAATGAATTTTATAAGTGATGGTAGTAGAAATTAACGTCATTTCAGAACATTCAATGTAATAAAATGGCTTTAATTGTGAAGTGTTAGGTATTGATATTGCGGTCAGCTTACCAATAATTATCCGCTATTTGGATAAGCTGACTAAATATCATGGTCATCTAGTAAAAATATGAGTAGAGAAAAAAGAGACTATTTACTTAGTGAGATAATATTTCCCTTGATATGGCAAGAGCAGTTGTGAAATTTGGTGCATCAGTACGAATATTAACTCCATTTAATTCATCATTTTTAAATTGAAAATTTGAGGATAACATGCAAATAATTAAAAAATTATGTGATGACCTTAATTTGCCATATGGCGATCGATTTACTCAGGATTGGGCTTATGAGTTACCAGATCAATATAGAACAAAATATTGGTTAAATAAATATATTTTTGCATATCTATATAATGGATATTCTTCAATAGAAAAAAAAGAATTAATGATTTTATCTCTTGATGTTTGTAACGATTTAATTTCTTCGGGATTAAACCCTAATGATAAAGTTATTCAAAAGGTTTTAAATATTCTTTTTAACAATTATAAGGATTATGAGGATTTAATTAATTACTGGGCATTAGATAGTGCACCATTAACAGATTGTTTTACATTAACACCTATAATAAGAAAATTAAAATATCAAAATTATTTATAGAATTACTAAATTTTTTGTGCAGAATTTATTGGCACTACAAAGCGCCTTATTTTTAGGTATAATAATGGCTATTATATAGAATAGTGGAGTTGGTTTGATATGCATTTTTATTAATAATTAATAATTAATAATTTATTTTTTAAAATGGAAACCTAAGCTATCATAAAGCTTTTCCTTTTCAAGCGTTAATAGCTATCTATCTTTACCTCTTCATCACAATTAATGATATTAAAACAAAGCAAAACTATATTTTTCATCTATCAATGTTTAACAGTTAATTAGATATTGATTGTTATAAGATTTCAACATTAATTTTAGGTAATAGGCTTTTTATTTAACGACTATAGGTATTAAGATGAATTCATATTTATTACTTTTTTTTGCAATTATCTGTGAAGTTGTTGCAACTTCTTCATTAAAACTATCTGATGGATTTACCAATCTTATCTATTCCATCATTACCATTGTGGGCTATAGCGCTTCGTTTTATTTACTCTCATTAGCACTAAAAACTATTCCCGTAGGTATTGCTTATGCTATCTGGTCTGGAATTGGAATTGTATTAATAAGCTTAATTGCATGGGTTTTTTTAAAACAAACTTTAGATTTTGCAGCTTTAGTTGGTATGGGGTTTATTATGTTTGGTGTTGTGATTATTAATTTATTTTCAAAAGTATCAGGGCATTGATTAATCGTAAATTAACTATAGGATAAATCCAAATAAAACTGTTCAATCAAATGAATGAGATCAGATTAAAATTAGGAAAGTATGAAATTTATTAATTGATATCATTCTCAATTTCAAATTCAATCTTTTTAATTGCTTGTTCACAGCGGTAAATTCGGTTATCAATTGCGGCGATTTTACTTTGATTGATAATTTCGGGCGATAGCTCTAGTTCGTATTTCATATTTTGTAGTCGGCGCAAGTAATCTAGGTGACGCATATGTTTTTGGGCTAAGGTTTCTGCAATAATATTTTGGAACCCTTTTTTGCGTAGGTTTTGGGTTGCTAGTTCACGCGTTAGGGCTGCAATTTGGTTAACTAACTTGTCAGATAAAAAAGTTATTTGTTCAACTTTTTCTAATTTTATGTTAGCAACTAATACTTGATAAGTTTGTTTGATTTTTTCAAGGTAAAACGTTTTATCTGTTACAACTTTATTAGTTTGAAATAGTTGCTCGTCAAAATAAGGTTCTTGAAATAGTTGCTCGTTTGCTAAATTAATTTGCTGTTCTAATTTGTCAATTTGTTTTTGTAGTATAGTGAGTAAATTTGCCATTGTGATTATTCTTTATAATAAGTTGAGCTATCGTTGTCTTGACCGAAATAATCACCTAAATGTAATTTGGCTAGGTTGATAATTTTCATAAATGCTTCAAATGTTAATTTATTGTCATCTAAACTATTTTTTTCGGCAATAATTTTTTTAGCAATTAATTTTATTTTTAATTGGTTATAACAGTCAATTAAATTAAGTGGTAAGGGCGATAGAGCACGTTTTCCTAGCCAAAATATTCCTTGCAAAGGCATGCTTAAGGTGAATAGTATGGTTATTATTGTTACAGCAATTTGTGCCGGCATGAAATACTGCCAAAAGAGTAAGCCAATAATGATAGGAGGCAAGTATTTATTTGCGGTTTTTATGTAGTTAATAATTTTTAATTCAGGAAATGAATGTGTTAATTGTTTGTCTACTGGGCAAAGCTTCATATACCTTTGACCTGCTTTAAATGTGGTTATTAAATTCATATTATTGTGATTCCTCGACATTCACTTCTTATTGTCTTAAAATAGTGCCATTCAAATTGGGGACTCTCTCTATTTTATCTCAAAAAACAAGATATCAGAAGTCACCTTAGCGTAGTCACATTGATTTTAAATCATGTGTTGAGTTACCAATTTTGATTGGTATATGTCTTTATTATTCAATTTATAGGAATTACTATGTCATCAAGTAATAACGCTCTTGTTCTTAATTGCGGAAGTTCATCATTAAAATTTGCCATTATAAACCCTGAAAATGGTGATGAGTTTTTATCTGGTTTAGCTGAATGTTTTCATCTTCCTGATGCTCGTATTAAGTGGAAGCTTGATGGTGTTAAGAACGAAGCTTCTTTAGGCGCTGGTGCAGCACACAGTGAAGCAATTCGTTTTATTGTTAATAGCATCTTTCCACAAAAGCCAGAATTATTAGATAGCATTAAATCGATTGGTCACCGTATTGTTCATGGTGGCGAAAAATATACCCAGTCAGTTGTTATTGATGATTCAGTATTAAAAGGAATTGAAGAAGCATCTGCTTTTGCGCCGTTACATAATCCTGCACATTTAATCGGTATTCGTGAAGCATTTGCTGCGTTCCCACACCTAAAAACTAAAAACGTTGCAGTGTTTGATACTGCATTCCATACAACAATGCCAAAAGAAGCTTATCTATATGCTCTTCCAAACGAACTTTATACTAAACACGGTGTTCGTCGTTATGGTGCGCATGGCACTAGCCATTATTATGTTAGTCGCGAAGCTGCTAAATTATTAAATAAACCAGTTGACCAAACTAATGTTATTACTTGTCATTTAGGTAATGGCGCATCAATTACTGCTGTTAAAAATGGTAAATGTGTTGAAACTTCAATGGGTTTAACTCCGCTTGAAGGCTTGGTGATGGGTACACGTAGTGGTGATATCGATCCAGCGATTATGTTCTTCTTACATGATAACTTAAAAATGTCTGTTGCTGATATTAATAACCTTTTAAACAAAAAATCTGGTTTATTAGGTTTGACTGGTGTGAGCAGTGATTGCCGTTATGTAACCGATAATTACGAAACAGATGAAAACGCTAAAAACGCTTTAGATGTGTTTGTTCATCGCTTAGTAAAATATATCGGCGGCTATGCTATGCTTTTAGATGGTCGTTTAGATGCTATCGTGTTTACTGGAGGTATCGGTGAAAACTCAGAAGAAGTGCGTCGTATGGCATTACAAAAATTAGGTATTCTTGGTTTTGAACTTGATCAAGAACGTAACCTTGCAGCTCGTTTTGGTAAGGGTGGCAAAATTACTAAAGATGGTTCAGCTATTGCGATGGTTATTCCAACCAATGAAGAACTTGTCATTGCTCAAGATGCTGCGCGTCTAACTGCTTAATAAATATTCAAAACCGCCTAAATGGCGGTTTGTTTTTATACAATAAAGATTTAAGAGGTAATAATTATGTCTCGTACAATTATGCTCATCCCAACTGGCACTAATGTCGGGTTAACAGGTGTGAGTCTGGGCGTTATTCGAGCTATGGAGCGTCAAGGTATTAATTTAAATGTGTTTAAACCTGTCGCGCAACCAAGAGCTGGTGGCGATGCGCCAGATAATACCACAACTCTAGTGAGCAACAATACATCAATTCCAACACTAAAACCGCTTAAAATGAGCCATGTTGAAAACCTATTAGGTTTAAATCAACAAGATGTGTTAATGGAAGAAATCGTTGCCCTTTATGCCGAAAATACTAAAGGAGCTGATGTTGTTTTAGTTGAAGGTATTGTGCCAACATCTGATTATCCTTTTGCTAATGAACTTAATAATAATATTGCTAAAACTCTTGGCGCCGAAATTATTTTTGTAGTTAATATGGGCAAAGATACGCCAGAACAACTTAGAGATCGTATTGAAATTGCTCGTTCTAACTTTGGTGGTATTAAAAATGATAAAATCGTCGGTGTGATTGTTAATAAAGTTAATGCGCCAGTTGAAGAGCAAAATCTTGCTCGTCCTGATGTTGCTGAAATTTATCATACCCCTAAATTTGATGATAAGAAAATTACTATCGATGATTTAAATGCACACAGTCCATTGCCTGTTCTTGGTTGTATTCCTTGGAATATTGATCTAAGTGCTTGTCGTGCTATAGATATTGCTAAGCATTTTGATGCAAAAATCATTAACGAAGGTTGTATTAAAAATCGTCGTATTAAACATGTGTCTTTCTGCTCTCGCAGCGTACCAAATATTATTAACCACCTACAACCAAATGCACTTTTAGTGACTTCTGCTGATCGTGCTGATGTGTTAGTTACTATCAGTTTAGCGGCAATGAATGGTGTGGCAATTGGTGGTGTACTCCTAACTGGTGGTTATGAAATCGACGATAAAATTGCAAAATTATGCCAACCAGCATTTGATACTGGTTTACCTGTATTTACGGTTAAAACCAACACTTTCCAGACATCAATTAGTCTACAACAATTTAATTTAGAAATTCCTGCTGACGATAAAGAACGTATGGAAAACACCCAAAATTATGTAGCTGATCATATTGATGCTAAATGGATTAAATCATTAAATGAAGTAGTGAATTCTGCACGTCGCTTGTCTCCTCCTGCATTTCGTTATCAATTAACTGAACTTGCACGTAATGCGAAAAAAGTAGTGGTATTACCAGAAGGTAACGAACCAAGAACAGTTAAAGCAGCTGCAATTTGTGCTGAACGTAACATTGCAAAATGTGTTCTTATTGGTAATCCTGACGAAGTGCGTAAAGTTGCCGCTTCACAAGGCGTGACTTTAGGTCAAGGAGTAGAGATCGTTGATCCTGAAAATATCCGTGAAAAATATGTTCCTCGCCTAGTTGAATTACGTAAAAATAAAGGGATGACTGAAGTTATTGCTCGTGAGCAATTGGCTGATAATGTTGTATTGGGCACTATGATGCTTGAAGCTAATGAAGTCGATGGCTTAGTATCAGGTGCAGTGCATACAACAGCTAATACTATTCGTCCACCGTTACAATTAATTAAAACTGCACCAGGTAGTTCTCTTGTTTCATCGGTATTCTTTATGTTAATGCCTGATCAAGTGTATATTTATGGTGACTGTGCAATTAATCCAGATCCAAACGCACAAGAGTTAGCCGAAATTGCCATTCAGTCAGCTGATACAGCAATTGCCTTTGGTATTGAACCGCGTGTTGCGATGATCTCTTACTCAACAGGTAGTTCTGGTCAAGGTGCTGATGTTGAAAAAGTGAAAGAAGCAACTCGCATTGCTCAAGAAAAACGTCCTGATCTAATGATTGACGGCCCATTACAATATGATGCAGCGGTAATGCCTGATGTAGCTAAATCAAAGGCGCCTAATTCACAAGTTGCAGGTAAAGCTACTGTATTTATTTTCCCTGATCTTAATACAGGTAATACTACATATAAAGCAGTACAACGTTCAGCTGATCTTGTTTCGATTGGTCCAATGCTACAAGGTATGCGTAAACCTGTGAATGATTTGTCTCGTGGTGCATTAGTTGACGATATTGTCTACACTATTGCATTAACCGCAATTCAATCAGCACAAGAACAAAACGCTACAAAATAAGTTTAGCAAAACGTTTTAACGATTGATAAAAGGTGATGCAATATCACCTTTTTTAATTAAATTTAACCAAGTAATGAGTTTTAAAAGCTTGAGTTATAAAGATTCAGTTTTAAAGTATTTTGTTCTAGAAATTTGAGACAAGGTCTCCAAAAACTTATTTTAAGTCAAGTCCAAGCATTCAAAGTTGATAAAAACAATAAATAATAAAAATTTATAAATGATTTTATCCCTCCATGTTGGTTTTTGATAGTGTTAATAACATTTTCATAAATTGTTCTTTATCATCTTGTAATATGGAAAAAAAATCTTTATCTATTTGTTCAACCAAAGGTACAGTTTCATTTGCTTTATTCAATCCTTTTTGTGTTAATTGAATGGATTTTGCTCGACTATCTTTAATTGAGCAAGAGCGTTTTATATAATTCTTTTTTTCTAAATTCTCTAATATTTGGGAAATTGTCATCACATCGATATTTGTTTTATTTGATAAAATAACTTGTGTTATTTCGTCTGGTCGCTGTGATAGATAAGCAAGCGTTGCAAGCACTATAAATTGGGGATGAGTGATAGACTGTTTTTTCAAGCAATTTTTGATATTCGTATGCCAGGACGAATAAGTTTTCATAAAAACAAAACCAATAGATTCAGAATCAGTTCGGAATTGAGTCAAAAACTTATTGTCCTTTGTCATAATTTACCCTTCAACTAAGCCATTTAATTTGTAAGTTTTATCAATAATATCATCTGAAATCTGTTTTATAAAATCATAGGATGCTTTAGTATCCATTTTTAGATCTGGTTTTAGAGAAATTTCTGATTTTAATGCATATTGATTATGTGATATTTCCATAATTTGATGTGAGAAAAACAGTAAACCTATTTCAGGCATATCAAATTGTTCTGTAAATTCTTGCTCATCAATAATCTTTGATAAAGTCACTTCCATTTCAGGTATATTTTGTAATTTGAAAATACCTTTAGCCCCTGTTTTTAAGTCACCAAATATACGAAAGTCTTCAAGATCAGTTTCCCATAATTTTCTTAAATTAAGATCAGTATAGTATTGCCAAATTTGAGTTGGTTTAGCTTTGGTTGGTAATATGAAAGAAATTGAAATGGTATTCATAGCATCTCCTTTTAATAAGTTTACTTATTATAAGTTCACTTATTAATTAAGTAAAGAGAATTCAATTCTTTGATCTGTTGACTTATTACAAGGTTAATTTGATGACCATTTTATTGAATTTTGTAATAAGATGATTCCAAAATTATTAATAATATAAAATATTTATAATTGTTTTTAATTAATGCTCTCAATTTAATCGGTAAATGATACAATAGCATCCTAATTTTGTAATAGTTTATAGTTTAGGAATAAAATTGATGAAAAAAGACATCCACCAACAGCGCATATTGATCCTTGATTTTGGTTCTCAAGTTACCCAGTTAATTGCTCGCCGAATTCGTGAAATTGGTGTGTACTGTGAACTTTGGCCGTGGGATGTATCAGAAGAGAAAATCAAACAATTTAATCCTAAAGGTATTATTTTATCAGGTGGTCCTGAAAGTACCACCGATGATAATAGTCCTCGTGCTCCCGAGTATGTTTTTAATGCTGGCGTACCTGTTTTGGGTATTTGTTATGGCATGCAGACTATGGCAATTCAAGTTGGTAAAGGCGGTCAAGTCACTGGCTCTAACCAACGTGAATTTGGTTATGCTAAAGTGGATCTTATTGGATCGTCAAAATTAACTGATGGTATTTTGGATAGTACAAGCGAACAAGGAATTAATCAACTTGATGTCTGGATGAGCCACGGTGACAAAGTAACAACCTTGCCTGATAGTTTCACACTGATTGGGCGTACTGAAACTTGCCCATTTGCTATTATGGCTAATGACGAAAAACAATTTTATGGCGTTCAATTTCATCCAGAAGTAACTCATACTGTAAAAGGTTTCGAGTTATTGCAACGTTTTGTGATAGATATTTGTCACTGCGAAAAACTTTGGACACCATCTTCAATTATTACCGATGCTATTGCTCGAATTAAAGAACAGGTTGGCAATGACAAAGTATTACTTGGCTTATCAGGAGGGGTTGATTCTTCTGTTACAGCATTGCTATTGCACCAAGCCATTGGCGATCAATTAACTTGTGTATTTGTTGATCATGGTTTGTTACGCTTGAACGAAGCTCAACAAGTTATGGATATGTTTGGTAATAAATTTGGCTTAAATATCATAGCTGTAAATGCTGAAGATCGCTTTTTAGCTGCACTAAAAGGTGAAGCAGATCCTGAAGCAAAACGTAAAATTATCGGGCGTGAATTTGTTGCTGTATTTGATGAAGAGGCGGCAAAATTAAAAGATGTAAAATGGTTAGCTCAAGGTACTATCTATCCAGATGTTATTGAATCGGCTGCTGCTGATACTGGCAAAGCCCATGTAATTAAATCACATCATAATGTAGGCGGATTACCAGAAGATATGAAAATGGGCTTAGTTGAGCCACTGCGCGAATTATTTAAAGATGAAGTCCGTAAAGTTGGTTTAGAACTTGGATTATCTTATGACATGCTTTACCGTCATCCATTTCCTGGTCCAGGTCTTGGCGTGCGTGTACTTGGTGAGGTTAAAAAAGAGTATTGCGACTTGTTACGTCAAGCTGATGCTATTTTTATTGAAGAACTTTATAAAGCTAATCTATACCACAAAGTAAGTCAAGCCTTTACTGTGTTCTTACCTGTTCGTTCAGTAGGTGTAATGGGGGATGGTCGTAAATATGATTGGGTTGTATCCTTGCGTGCAGTTGAAACCATCGATTTTATGACGGCTCATTGGGCTCAGTTACCTTATGATTTCCTAGGACGAGTTTCAAATCGAATTATCAACGAAGTTAATGGTATTTCTCGTGTCGTATATGATATAAGTGGAAAACCGCCAGCGACTATTGAATGGGAATAATTGTATTTAATATCACGTAATCTCATATTGTCTTTTTTTGTTATTTTAAGCCTTGTTTATCAAGGCTTTTTAACCTCATTTAATCCCACTTAGACTCAACTTTTTTAGAGGTATCTTTAATCAGGAATAAATACACTAACAAAAACTAAGTTTAAATTAGTAAAACAAAAGGAAAAAATAAAAATTCCATTTTGATTGTATGTTGCATTTTCTAAAATTGGGATAAACCCTTTTTCAAATTAGGTATTTGATAAGCGCATTATTTACTAGAATTATTTACAATAATTTGAGAAACTACTGTAATAAATATACATAAAAAAACAAAACTAACGCCTTATCACAGACAAGAGATATGTCGCTTATATCACAAAGAAAAAATAACGGTGTCTGATTAGATAAAATGTCAGATTAAGTTTGAGCTACTGCAAATTAATATCTTACAAAGCCCTGTTACAATATAGCTTAAATCGTAAGATATTCCTTTAGAATCAACACATACACCAGATTGTATCTTACCAAACTTAATTAGTTTGAATCTTGCTTGTAATGGCGTCCCCTACAGGATTCGAACCTGTGACCTACGGCTTAGAAGGCCGTTGCTCTATCCAGCTGAGCTAAGGAGACTTAGATAGGTTTCTTATTTAGATGTTGTGTATTATATAAAGCTATTTCGATACGTCAATGATTTTTAATGGTCTATTATATCGGATAGATAAAATATCATCAATTTGGTTTTTTATTAGAGTCGTTGATGTTTTGTTTTAATCATAAACTTTCTTTACATTTTCAACTGTTAGCAAATTATATAATAGACCTATGTAATTAAATGTCGAATATTGTTGTTAATAATATTCAGTTTTTTATACATTCTAGTAATTAATTTTGGCATAGTAATATCTCGTTATGATTTAGTTAAATGATGACTTATAATGCTTTTTTAGCAATCTTTTCCAGTAGACTGTTATTATGACTCTCGAATTGTCCTTTAAGGTATCTTTTATCAACTGATAAGATAAAATAGAGCCTAAAAGATTATTAGAGAAATAATTTATCTAACCATCTGTTTTATTTTTATAAAATACAATAGATGTTGCTATTACCGAACCAATTAATAATATACCACTTATTGCAAAATTGCTTTGCCAACCCAGATAATCAAATAACAATCCGCCTATCGTTGAACCTATTGCAATTGATGATTGAATTACTGCAACCATTAGTCCTCCACCAATTTCTGCGTCTTTGGGTAATGTTTGTGCTATCCATGCCCACCATCCAGTTGGTGCGGCCGTAGCAAACAATCCCCATAAACTGAATAAAGTAGCTACAGTCCAGATGTGACTACTAGTTAAAAATAAACCTATGATAATAACAGTCATTATTAAAGAAATCATCATTAGTGTTTGATAGAGTTTAGTTTTCAGAAAGGTTGCAATTACCATTGTTCCAATAAAACCAGCGACACCTATAGCAAGTAAAATTAAAGATAGATTAAAATTATCTACCTTAGCCACTGTTTCTAGAAAAGGGCGCACATAGGTGAATAAAGTAAACTGTCCCATGAAAAATAATCCACATGCCAGTAAGCCTATAGATAGAATTGGTTTTTTTAGCAGTTGAAGCATAGGCTTGTTAGGTTGATTTTCTTTATAGGTTTTCATAGTAGGCAGGCTAATGTATTGCCAAATAAATGCAAAAATAGCAAGGGGAATGATACAAATAAATGCTCCACGCCAGCCTATTGTTTCTCCTAAGTAGCTTCCCAGTGGTGCGGCTATAATTGTCGCAAGAGCATTACCGCCATTGAAAATAGCTAGAGCCTTAGGTACTTGATGGTGTGGCACCAAACGAATGGCCGTTGCAGCTGACATTGACCAGAATCCACCGATAGCAATACCAATCAGTGCTCTTCCCAGAATATAAACCAAGTAATAGGATGTGATAGCGATAACTAGCCCGGATAAAGCCATTAAAAACGTAAAAAATAGTAACAGTAGTTTTCGATCTAAGTTTCCTGTAAATTTATGAATGGTCAGACTAGTTAGTACTGCTAGTATACCTGATATAGCAATACCTTGACCTGCTTGTCCATCGGTAATTTGTAAATCTCTGGCAATAGGTGTCAGCAGGCTTACAGGTAAAAATTCTGAAGCAATTAATACAAAAACGCATAGCGTCATAGAAAATATACCGCTCCAGTGTGTGTATGTTTTATTGTTTGGTATATTGAGATTTTTTTTAGACATTATAGCTCTATCCTCATACCTTTTTAACCGGCCGATTTGCATTAAGGGCAAATGTTGTTTCTGGATATAGTAGTAATAAAGTTAATAAAAACATAATATTATAAATAACATTTTTGTCATTTATATAATAATAAAAGCCATCAGTAAATACAGCTAATTTTGTTAGGATGGCTAATATCTATCCTTATAATTTTAAGTTGGTCTTAAAAAACTGTTCAAATTTAGTAAATGGTATTTTTCCTGTGGTATTGTCATATAAATCGACATGATTTGCCTCAGAAACAATTACCAATTCTTTTTTCTTGCCGCCGACCATTTTATAAGCATCCTCAGCAAAATAACGAGAATGAGCCTTTTCACCAGTAACAATTAATGTGGGAATAGTAATTTCATTTGCATAGCTTAGTAGTGGCATATTCATAAATGAAAGAGGCATTGTTGCATTCCAAGCTCCAACCGAATTAATAGAACGAGGATGAAAACCACGAGGCATTCGGTAGTAATTATAAAACTCTTTCAACACTGGAGGCGGATTTCCTGGTAATGTTTCTGGCAAAATACGTTTAGAAGCACTGACTTTACCTTTCTCATCGACATAAATATCATGTCCACCTAATGTAGGAATACCTGTTTTAGCATCTTCCCAACGTTGTTCGTTCAGATATTGTAAAACAGAATGTCGATCAGCTGTTGAATAACGATCTTTCCCATCACCAACTCCATGCCCCATTGCACGACTCATATCGTACATTACACTCGTTGCAACAGCCTTTACACGAGTATCCATTGCTGCATTGTTTAATGCCATACCGCCCCAGCCACAAATGCCGAGCAGTCCAATACGATTACGATCCACTTCTTTTTGTAGACCAAGAAAATCAACTGCAGCACTAAAATCCTCGGTATTGATATCGGGAGAAGCAACATTACGTGGGTAGCCACCACTTTCTCCGGTATAAGATGGATCAAAAGCCAACGTAATAAAACCTTGTTCGGCTAGTGTTTGAGCGTATAGCCCGCTCGCTTGTTCTTTTACTGCACCAAAAGGGCCGCTGATTGCGATTGCAGCTAATTTGCATTCATTTTGATTTTTGGGAATATAAAGATCGCCGACTAATATAATTCCATAACGGTTCTGAAAGGCGACTTTACGGTGATTAACTTTTTTACTTTTAGGAAAGGTCTTGTCCCATTTTTCGAACAGTGATAAAGGTGAAATTTGATTTATCTTATCAGTACTCATAGTTATAACCCCACTTATTGGTGTGAATAGTATAGTAGTAGGTGGAACAAATTTTGCTAAAAGCTCTTGTTAATCATTTCTTTTACTGATTTAGGTTATATTTAGATAACACAGCAGAAATTGTACTAGTAATTATTATAATTAATATTAATAGTATTGATTAGTGGGGAAAAAATGCTAAGATTAATACTAAATTGTTATAAATAAGAGTAAAAAAATACTTTGCTAACTAAGCGAGAAAACTACAATGATCTTTACCTGTTTATGATTGTTGTACAGGAAGGAAGCTTTACCGCTGCAGCAAAACGGCTTGGGCTTGCACAATCAGGGATAAGTCGTTCTATCCGTGAGCTTGAAAAGCGCCTTGGTTTACAGCTTTTGGTTCGCACAACGCGCAAATTATCTCTGACGCAGGCGGGTGGACAATTTTATCAAAAAGTACTGTCTGGATTTGATGCATTAAATGACGGACTAACCTCTCTAGCTTATTATCGTAATACTCCATCAGGTACTGTTCGCATCAATGCTAGCCAGCATGTTATAGATAAAGTGCTATTACCTAAGTTAGCGGTATTTCAACAACTTTATCCTGATATCCGATTGGAACTTATCAATGAAAGCAGGTTTGTTGATATTATTTCTGAGCGATTTGATGCAGGTGTGCGCCTAGGTCCAGAAATTAACGATGGCATGGTTGCTGTACGTATTTACCCAGATATGGAAATGGCAATTGTTGGCACTCCCGACCACTTTCGTCGCTATGGATTTCCACAAATACCAGCAGATTTAGTGACACATCCTTGCATTGCATATCAGCATGGTGACGGAAGTTTGTACTCGTGGGAGCTTTATCAAGATGGCGAAAAAATTACCCACCGACCTGAGGGAAAATGGGTTTTTGCTGATAGTTATTTGGAAGCTAAAGCTGCTCGCTTGGGATTGGGGTTAGCCTATGTACCAGAAGAATTGGTAGCGGATGATATAGAAAAAGGCGTTTTCATTAGAGTGCTACAGCGTTTTAGTCTTAAGCTCGAAGCATCGTATATCTATTACCCTAATAGAAATATATCTCCTGCGCTACGAGCTGTTATTGACGCATTGAAAATTTAAAGGGAGATTAAATTGTCTACATTTGATTATTTGTAATAGTCCTTATTTAATTTGATATTTGAGTTATTTTATAACGCAAAAGGGGATGCCAGAAATGAATCAAACAACAAAAATCATTAAACCTAAATTAGGACTTTAAAAATAAAATTATTGCCACTAACTTCTTGTCTTAATTATTACTTTTTAATTGGAGCGGGAAACGAGGTTCGAACTCGCGACCCCGACCTTGGCAAGGTCGTGCTCTACCAACTGAGCTATTCCCGCATAGGTAAAAAGTGGTGCCCGGGGCGAGACTTGAACTCGCACGACCAAAAAGGCCGAGGGATTTTAAATCCCTTGTGTCTACCGATTTCACCACCCGGGCTCAAAATTAATTACTAAAAAGTAATTTGTTTTGAATGCTGTGCATTTTACCGATCTTATGGTTTCAGTCAATAAAAATTTTAAATAAATCGTTTAATTGCTCAATGTTTGACTGATTAACAATTTAAATAGAAGTTATTGGTTGATTTTGAAGGGGATGAGTAATTTTGTTTACTAGAATTTATCAACAAAATTACTCGAATAAAAACATGCTTAGGTAGAAATATTAACTAAAAGTTATTATTCTTCTAATAAATCGCTATGTGCTATCCATAAATATTGCAACATTGATAATAGCGTTAATACTGTTGCAATAAACAATGCTGCAAGACCTGCGTAAATAACAATGTCACAAGGGCGCCAAAGTAGCCAAGTTAATGCTGTCATTTGTGCTATCGTTTTGATTTTCCCAATTGACGAAACAGCTACATTGTTACGTTTACCAATTTCAGCCATCCATTCCCGTAAGGCCGATATTATAATTTCTCGTGAAACAATAATAATTGCAGGGATTGAGATCCACCATGATTGATAATATTGTGTAATTAAAACAAGCGCTATTGTTACTATGATTTTGTCGGCGACTGGATCTAAAAATGCGCCAAACTTGGTTGTCTGTCCTAGACGGCGAGCAAGATAACCATCTAATACATCAGTCACGGCCGCAATTAAAAAAATTAATGCAGAGAAAAAACCAGACCATTCATGAGGGAACAAATAAAATGCCAGCACAAAAAAAGGAATTAAAATAACTCGAAATAGTGTTAAAAATGTTGGAAAATTAATTTTCATGTGACAAAAGCTCTTTTTTTATTTTATTAATCAATGCATTATAGATTAATAAAAAACAGTATTTTCTTAATGATTATGTTGCCTGAAATATGTTATTTTTTCAATGGGTTATTGTTGTAAATTTAGATAAATTTTTTCAGCTAATTGTTTTGATATACCTTGTACTTGCGCTATTTCATCAATACTGGCATTTTTTAACTCTCTTAATCCACCAAAATGTTTCAGTAGTGCTTGACGCCTTTTAGCGCCAATACCTTCAATATGTTCTAAGGCGCTGTCGGTTAATTGTTTTGTCCCTTTTTTACGTTGACCAACAATAGCATGATCATGTGATGCATTTCTTATTTGCTGAATGAGTAATAGTGCAGGGGAATGATCATCAAGATAATGTCCTGTACCATGAGCTTCAAAAAAGAGGGTTTCTAATCCTTCTTTACGATCAGCTCCTTTAGCAACACCAATTAGTATAGGATGATTTTTGTTCCAATTTACCTCTAATTGTTCAAATACCTTTAGAGCTTGATTAAGTTGCCCTTTACCACCGTCAATAAAAATAATATCAGGAACTTTTTCATCGGGTAGTTCTTTTTTACTGTAACGGCGCGTTAAGACTTGTTCCATTGCCGCATAATCATCGCCAGGTGTGATACCAGTAATATTATAACGACGGAATTCAGATTTAACTGGTCCTTTATCATCAAATACAACACAAGATGCAATCGTGTTTTTACCCATAAAGTGGCTGATATCAAAACATTCCATTCGGTTAATTTTATCGATTCCCAAAAAAGATTTTAATGCGTCATATCGTTGTTTTATTGTGGAATTTTCTAATAGCTTATTTTTAACTTCAGTTTGAGCGTTTACTGTTGCAATATTGAGTAATTTAAGATTATCTCCTTTAGGTTCATCAATGAGTTTAACTTGATGCTCTGCAATAAGTGACAGTGTTTCTTCCATTGGTTGTTTATCTGATAATGAAAAATTGAGTAAAATTTTTCTCGGAATATTTCTATTCTGGTTACCTTGTAGATAAAATTGTCCTAAAAAAGTTTCTATAACTTCTTCTAGTTCTGTATTTGATGGTACTTTAGGAAAGTATGATCGATGACCAAAAGTTTGCCCATTCCGAATAAACAGTACATAGATACAAGCTAATCCTAATTCATAATGGAATCCAATAACATCAAGATTATCATTATTATTGTATATTGCTTGTTTTTCATTAATGTGTTTTATTGCTTGAAGTTGATCACGCAAAACCGCTGCTTTTTCAAAGTTGAGTTCGCTACTAGCCTTTTGCATATCTTCAGTTATTTTTTGTATTATCTGATCTGATTGACCAGATAAAAATAATCTAACATAGTTAACTTGTTCTAGGTAATCTTCATCACTGACTAATCCAGACACACAAGGCCCTAAGCAACGTTTAATTTGATATTGTAGGCAGGGGCGAGTTCGGTTGCGATAGGTTGAATTTAAACACTGTCTTATTGGAAATGTTTTTTGTAATAAAGCTAATATTTGCTTTACTGCATATCCACTTGGATAAGGGCCAAAAAATTCATCTTTTTTTCGATTGACCGCACCACGATAAAGAGACAATTGCGGATGTTGTTCTTTGCTTAACTTTATAAAAGGGTAACTTTTGTCATCTTTTAACAGTACATTGTATCGGGGTTGATACTTTTTAATATAAGTCTGTTCAAGCAGTAAGGCTTCGGTTTCGGTATTGGTAATTGTAAATTCAATATGATGGATATGACTAACGAGCATATCCGTTTTTAGCGTTTTTTTACTATTATTAAAGTAACTTTTTAAGCGATTATTAAGATCTTTAGCCTTTCCCACATAAATAATCGTCTGTTTATCATTAAACATTTGATAAATTCCTGGCTTATGTGGGACTGTTTTTAAAAAAGATGCTGAATCAAATTGGCTCATATTAGTTTTCAAATTTGAGGGCTTTTTTCTCTATAATCCTCATAATGGTGCTAAGTAAACCATTTATCAAGAGATATATTAACCCAGCAGCAATAAAAATAGTGAAATCATAATAATCCGCATTCAATTCATTGCTGTAGCCCATAACATCCATAACAGGAATCATTGACGCTAATGCTGTGCCTTTTACTACAAAGACAACTTCATTTGAATAAGTCGAAAGGGCTCTTTTTAATGCATAAGGCAAAACAACTTTTAAAGTTTGTTTTTTATTCATGCCAAGTGCTTCACAAGCTTGCCACTGTCCTTTAGGTAAGGCTTTTAATGAACCATAAAAAATTTGAGTTGTATAGGCGGCACTATTGAGTGTTAATGTTAAATAGGCACAAAACCAAGGCGAAGAAATAATGTTATAAAACGTCGGTATTTTGATTAAAATATCTCTAAATTGTGATGGCCCATAATAAATTAGTAAAAGCTGTACTAGTAAAGGTGTACCTGTAAATATAATGACATATGTGCGTATAACTTTATTTAATATAAAGTGATTTAATGACAATATGCATGATAGACAAGCAGCAATCAATCCAGCAGATAAAATACCCAAAATACCTAAACTTAATGTATCGGGTAAACCTTGGGCAATGATGTTAAGGTAATGAATAAAATTATCAGACATAATACGGCCTTACTAACTTTTCGCTGATGTAGGTTGTTCAAAATAGGTTGAGCGTTTTTCAATACGCGTTATAACCTTTTGACTTAAAATTGAGATAATTAGATAAATGATCATTGCAACAAAATACCATAAAAAAGGTTGGTTGGTTCGCGCGATGATAGTTTTGGTTTGCATCATTAAATCATCAATTGCAATTGCTGAAACTAATGCGGTGTCTTTTAACAAAATTAACCACTGATTACTTAATCCAGGCAAGGCATGACGCCACATTTGTGGCATTATAATACGAAGAAACGTGCGTGATTTACTTAACCCAAGTACTTGAGCTGCTTGTTTTTGTCCGTTAGAAATTGCTTTAAATGCACCGCGTAACGTTTGAGAGGCATAAACAGCGTATAAAAGTGATAGTGCTGCAACACCGCATAAAAAAGGACTAATATTAAAATCTTGAATATCTAATTGTATCGTCAACGACAAATAATAAAGATCGATTGTGAAACCATCATTTAATAATATTAATAATAGTGGTAATCCGTTATAAATAGCTACCACAATTAATAATTCAGGTAACGCGCGAATTGTTAAGTTAAATAAGGACATTGCCCACGCAACGGGTTTAAATGGAACAGATTCTAGTATTGAGAAAATTAAAGCGAAAACAATTCCGATAATTAATGATACAAAGGCCAATGATAATGTGATACCTGTTGCTTGTATAAGCGGCAAAATATACCCATCCATTAACGATGAGATCCATATCATTTTATTTGCAAAAAAATCAAACATAAAAAAACCAAGGTTAATTTAAAAAATAAATTCGCCGCAAGATAATGCGGCGAGATTATCATTGTTATATTTATTTAAAAATATAGTTTATTTATTAAACCATTTTTTATAGATAGCATCTAACTCACCGTTAGCTTTTAATTTATCTATTGCTTGATCAAATTGGTTAAGTAATTTTTCGTTCCCCTTACGGATAGCAATTCCTAAACCTTCACCAAAATAGTCGTGGTCAGTGATTTTATCGCTTAAAGCAACAATATCTGCCTCTTTGCCTAGCCATTCGCCAGCTACGATTGAGCTTGAAACTATTGCATCAATTCTCTTCGCTTTTAAATCTAAAATAGCGTACTGATAACTATCATAGCTAACCGCTTTCATATCTGGGAATTTATCACTTAAATATTTAGGATAAGTTGTTCCTTTTTGTAGACCAACTCGTTTACCTTTTAGTTGATCGAGACTAGTCAATGTATCTTTCAATGTAACAAATTGGATTGAGCTATCATCATAATAAATTTTAGTAAAATCAACTTGTTTTTGTCGTTCTGGCGTAATATCAATTCCGGCTATAGCAGCATCAATTCGACGAGTTTTTAAGCTAGGAATTAAACCATCAAATGATTGATTGACAATTTTGCATGAAACTTTTATTTCATCACAAATCTTATTAATCACATCAATATCAAAGCCGATGATTTCATTTTTTTCATTAGTAAATTCAAAAGGCGCATAAGTTGCTTCTGTTCCGATTGTTAAGGTGTCTGCTGCTTGAGCTACAAAAGCAGTTCCTGCAAGACAAATGGCTAGTAACGTTTTTTTCATATATCCACCTAATTTTATTTTAATTAATGTGACAAATAAGCTTTAAACTCTTCAGTTTTAGGATGAGCAAAACATTCGAGTTGTCCTCGCTCAATGATTTTACCTTGCTCCATATAAATTACTTGTGAAGCAATTTTGCGTGCAAAATCAACTTCATGCGTAACTATAATTTGTGTAATACCTGTTTGAGATAGCTCATTGATAATTTCGGCAATTTGCGATGTAATTGCTGGATCTAATGCTGCTGTAGGTTCATCGAATAATAATATTTGAGGTTCCATCATTAACGCTCTAGCAATAGCTACACGTTGCTGTTGTCCACCTGAGAGGTGAAGCGGGTAGCGTTGTGCCATATCATCAATTTGCAATCTTTGTAATATCGCCATTGCTTTATCGCAAGCTTCTTTTTTAGATAACTTTAATACTTGGCAAGGTGCTTCAATCAAATTTTCTAGTACCGTCAAATGCGGCCATAAATTATAGTTTTGAAATACCATGCCTACATTTTTACGGAGATGTCTAATTGTTGATTCACTGATTTTTTCAGAAAAATCAAAATGGGTGTTAGCAATAGTCATCTGCCCTGATTTAGGTATTTCAAGTAAATTAAATACTTTTAATAAAGAGCTTTTTCCTGCTCCACTTTGACCAAGTAAAACAATGGTTTCACCAAGTGGATAACAGAGTGAAACATCATTTAATGCCTGATGTTTACCATAAAAACAGTTAATATGGTTTAATTCAATATTCATTGTTAGTTATACATTTTTCTTGATGCTAAATTTGATTAAATATTACTTTTTCCTGCATAAAAATGCAATCTAATTTATTAGACAAGTTCTCTTTTGTCTGGTTTTTATACTTAAAGATGCACTTTCCTGAAAGTTTTTACAATCTTTTGTTATTTAGGATGGTTATTGAGCATTAGATAAAATAGGAATTACAGGACCAAGATATCTAGGTTCTTTTTTTAGAATATAAAGATCAATAAATGCACTAACACGCGCAAACATTTCGCGAATACGGACTAACTTCATATTTTTAGGGGAGGGCACAGCAAAACATTGCGCTTGTATGTCTTGTGCAAGGGCAATAAAAATAGCTCGTTCGCAATGAAACTCTTGAGTGATAATAGTAAAATTATTTGCATCAAATACTTTATTGGCACGAACCACCGAATCGAAAGTTCTAAAACCAGCATAATCCAAAACGATCACATCGCTAGGAATTCCAGCTTTTATCAAATCCTTCTTCATAGTAATTGGTTCATTGTAGCTTAAAAGAGCGTTATCACCACTTAATAATAAATAATCAACTTTGTTTTGCCAATAAAGATCAATTGCTCCATCAATACGGTTACGATAAAAATCATTTAAGCCTCCTCCTCGAACATATTTCGATGTTCCAAGTACAACACCAATAGTTCGGTAAGGAAGTTTGTTTTCATCATGATAAATATAAGGAGCCGTTTTATAGCTGATCCAATAATCTAAACCTATAATAGCAGTTATTGAAATCAAGCTGAAACTAACAATATAAGCAATAAGCTTTTTTAATTTCATGCTAAAGCCACTTAAAAATACATACCATTATTGGAAATAAAAAAGGTGCTGTCAATGAGGTCATAACACCACATAAAACTAATGATAACGAACTATACGCACCTTCGTTATAATCAACTTCAATACAACGGGCAGTGCCGACAGCATGTGAAACAGCACCGATAGCTAATCCTCTTGCTGGTGCTGATTTTATTTTTACTAAATTTAATATTTGATGTCCAAATATACCGCCTAATGTTCCAACTAATATCACGCATAATGCAGCTATTGACGGTACACCATCTTGATTACTTGCAATTGTTACTGCAATGGCAGTAGTAACAGATTTAGGTAGCACAGATGCAGCAATCTCAATACTTCCACCTAACCAAAATACAATACAAACACCGGTTATCATTGAAGCAAGCGATGCGGTAAAAGTAATAATCATTATTGACTTCCAACGAGCTTTAATTTGGGGAATAAGTTCATATAAAGGATAGGCGAGAGCAACAACAGAATAAGGCAAGAGGTCATTAATGATTTGTACGTTGTCAACGTATTGTGTATAGCTAGTGTTTGTTATCAGTAAAATTGGAATTAATACTATGACCGTAATTACTAGGGGATTAAATAACGGATTTTTTATTTTAAATGATATTTTTCTAATAATGAAGAAAATAAAAAGTGTTAATGGTAGCATCCATATCATGGCTGATTGACCTCACCTTTTGGTGATGAAATTGAATTTTTTGCTGCGACTTTATGACATTGTTCCGTTAAAAATGCAGTTAGAATCAATACAATAAGAGAACCACCTACACAGCCAAATATAATCGGAACCCAATTTTGTAATAAAAGTGAATAATTATCCATAATCCCCATTGCTGCAGGAATAAATAACAATGTCATGTAACGCATGAATAGATTACAGCTATTTTTGATCCAGCAAGTGGGAATTAACTGAAATGCAAGTAAGAAGAATAAGATCAATAAACCAATAATACTGCCAGGAATCATTATAGGTAGTATTTTAGAAATAATATTACCAACCCATAAACAAAGAGTTAATATGACCAATCCACGACCATAACTAAAAAGTGTATAGTATAAAGAATATAGTCTATGTCTGATGGTAGCGTGCTTAGCTAGAAAATGTTTCATAACGTAAATGCTATTAATCTTAATTATAAATTATGACGTTGCTAGTGTGACATAAAGTTATTTGTCTATATGATACGCTTGTCAAAATTAATTACCAACTAAATAATGGTAGTAATGATAAAGTTGTTTAATTAATGCTAGTTTTTCTGGTTGCTGAATATAAGTTTCAGCATATTGCTCTAATATTAATAAGTAATCTTGAATTTTTGGGGTGTTGAGTTTATCACGACAATAATCTTTCCAAATAATCTGTTCATGCTCTGTTAATGTTTGTGGGTAATTTCGCGCTTTATAACGAAAAAACAGTGTTGGTAAACGAGGATCATCAAACGTTAATGATAAACTATCTAATAGATGAATTGGAGTTGTTCGAATAGTTTCGCAGCGTAACTTATCTTGGTTATTTAGAAATTTTCCATAAATTTGAGAATCAACATCAGCGTTAATAGTATTAATAGGACTATTATTATCAATATTAAATAAAGACTGCATTTTATTTTGTAATAAATTTTGATTTTCTAACAATTTATGTTGGTTTATTAAACATTGCTCTATATCAATGTTAAACCGATTAGCATTTTCAGGTAATAATGTTTTTAATGGTGCAATAATAGGACATTTATTGGTATGAACCAATTTTAAAGGAATTCGTGATTCACCTAATTGTAGATCTTCAGTTTTGGTGTAGAGCCTTTCCTTTATTTGCTCAACGGGGAGATCGATTAAGAGATCTATATTACCAGTTAAATCGCAAATAACAGCGGCATTATTTTGTACTGGATGCCAAATTATAGGTGAAACTAAAGATAGATTACCACGATGGCTACCTAACATGCCTGATATATGAACTATTGGTGTCATATTAACTACATCAATAAGTTCAGCAACTTTATTTTTTTTACGTAATGAGAAAAAATAATTAAACAGTTTAGGTTGTTTTTCTTTTATTAATTTAGCCATTGCTATAGTTGCATAAACATCAGACATTGCATCGTGTGCATGTTCATGTTTAATGTTATTTGCTTTTGTTAGATGTTCTAAACGAAAACTTGGAAGGTTTTCATCATTAGTTGGCCAAATAATTCCTTCTGGTCTTAGCGCATAACAAGCACGAACTACATCAAGTAGATCCCATCTTGAATTGTTGTGTTGCCAACAATAAGTATAAGGGTCATAAAAATTACGATATAAAAGATTACGCGTTACTTCATCATCAAAACGAATATTGTTATAGCCTAAAATACAAGTATTAGGTTTGCTAAAAGTTTGATGAATTTGTCGAGTAAATTCAGCTTCACAAACTCCTTTGTTATTAGCTTCTTGAGGTGTTATGCCAGTAATTAGTACCGCTTCTGGATTGGGTAGATAATCTTGAGTTTGACAACAATATATAACCAAAGGATCTTCAATAATATTAAAATTCTCATCAGTTCGAATTCCAGCAAATTGAGCAGGGCGATCTAATGCAGGATGAGTTCCAAATGTTTCATAATCGTGGAAGTAAAAAGTTGGCTGTTCTTTGTTATTTTTCATTGTTCTTCTTTGCTCGTAATTGTTCTTTTATTTATTTAAATTCAATAAGATATAATAAATTTTTGTTCATTTTTGTTTTTAGCTATTTAAGCGGTTTTTTATTTGTTCACTTGCAAATGTGTACAGATTGAGTACATAATTATATTTTTATATGTGTACAGAATGTAGAAAATAAAATGGCATTAAGTGATGCAAAATTAAAATCAATATTAAATAAACCTTACACAGGGTTACCTGAGTTAACCGATGGTGATGGTTTGGGAGTAAGAATATCACAAAAAGGAACAATTGCGTTTCAATTTCGTTATAGATGGAACGGAAAAGCTCAAAGAATGACAATAGGACGTTATCCATCATTATCGCTTAAAGATGCTAGGATTTTGGTCGGTGAGCTGAGAGACTTATATAATAAAGGAATCGACCCAAAAAAGCATAATCAAGCAAACAATACAGGTATGACTTTGAATGCTTGCCTTGATTATTGGATGGAAAAATATGTATCAACGCTTAGAGATAAAACTGCCACACTATATCAAGCCGTTGTATGCAAAAATCTTTATAATCAATTTCCTGATATACCAGTTAATGAGATACCTGTGCGTGACTGGGTCACTTTTTTTGAAAAGCAAGAACAAATTAATCTTAAAAGAGCCAGAACAATACTAGTGCAGGCTAAATCTGCAATAAATTGGTGTATTAGTCGTCAAGTTATAGACTCATGTGAGTTAATGAAATTAAGCCCTAAAAATATAGGCGTTAAAACTGAAATTGGTGATAGGGTATTAACGTATAAAGAGTTAGCAAAAATATGGCTAGCAATTGAGAATAGCAGGGCATCAACAATAAATAAGCTTCTACATCAAATGCTAATGTTATGGGGGGCTAGAAATTCAGAATTACGACTTGCTTCTGTTGATGAATTTGATATGGGTGAATTGATTTGGACAGTTCCAAAGGAACATAGCAAAATGGGTAACGTAATAAGAAGACCTATTTTTGAACAAATTAGACCAATGGTTGAAAAATTACAAAATATGTTTAATGATAAAATGTTTCCAGGAACATCGTTAAATACCTCTATTACAATTTCAGCAGCTAATAGGTATGTAAGGCGATTGCGTGAAAAATTAGATATGCCAGAATGGAGCTCCCATGATTTTAGAAGGACATTATCAACTAGATTATCAGAGGAGGGAGTTATGCCCCATATCACAGAAAGGATGTTAGGGCATGAACTTGGTGGTGTTATGGCTGTTTACAATAAACATGATTGGTTAGAAGATCAAAGAAAGGCATATGAATTATATGCTGATAAGATCCTTTGGCATATTAAACACGTTGATTAATTCCGCCATTATTAAACCAGTCAATTACCGCTTTTTTATTGTATCGCTTTGGATAATTCAATACAGCAGCAGGAAAACCTTTATTTTTTGTTAAATTATAAATTGTTGTCCTGCTTTTGATGCCAAACTTTTGCATGATTTCTTTTTCTTCGATTAAGTCATACATTTTATTTTTCTCCAGACTTTTACTTATACTGTATTTTTCGCCAAATTTGGCGTTAATTCATTAAAGGGGTATTCCCCCATTGGGGGATATTGTTTATTTATTTAACTCTGATGGTTTCTTCTCAACAATCTTCATAAATCCAACACCGAAATACTTAATATAAAGATCATTAATAAAAAAGAGCATTTCGTTAGCCATACCAAGTCTTTCTTCATCCCAGCTATCAAGTGCAGTATGCACCTCGTCTGCAATAATGCCGAATGCGTTAGCGGCTAAAGCTGACTGATTTAAAAGTGCACCAGCTATAAATGAGCTGAATTGATTGCGTATATCTTCATTAGAAAAGTTATTAAGTAAATTAGAATCATTTGTAACTGAAAAATCAGCACTTGGGTTATGCTTTTTTGCGAACAATATAAATTGCTGTCTTACCGCATTTGCCGCAACTTCATTTAATTCGCTGTTAATAATCATTTTAGTTAAGCTCATCTTTATGTCTCCTATTTAACATGTACGCATCAAGTTTGTTATTTTGTATCTTTCCATTAGTCACTTTTACCTTGTGTTAGTTGATACTCAATAGCAGAACGGAATCCTTGTGCAAATACATCAAAGATTTGTGCTGTATCGTTTTCAATATAGTTGTTTAAAGCTTTAATATTTGGGTCACGCACCAGTGAAAAATCTAGCTTATTTTTAACAACAAATTTTTCAAAACAAGTGTGAACAGTAAACATAAGATTATTCATTGGTTGATTCCTCCATTTTTATAAAAGCATTTTCTATAACACCTTTTAATATCAGTAACGCAGAACCGAATTGATTCATGGTTTCATCATCCACAGTAGTTAAATCGGCACAACGAAGCGTGTCAGCAATAGCACCGATACCGTCATTTGCGATACTAAGCACTTCTCTTAATTCTTCTTTAGAGGCTGATGTTGATAATAAATAATTAACTGGGTTATACATGGGTTATACCTCCATATGTGATTTAATGGCTTTTATTCCATTTTCGTTGTAACGAAAGTTAGTGACTTGCTTATCTGAATGTTCAGCTTTATCTAGCACAAAGATGCCATTTTCCGCTGTCTTCAAATTGTACTTATTAGCAATTAGTCCCACCTTGTGACCTGATATTCCCAGTTGTGCACCGACTTCTTTTGCTGAATAAGTTTGTCCATCTAGAATAGGATAGGGGACAACAGAACCTGCGATTGGATTAATTAACTTAGCATAGATAGCTTGTTTTGATGGCGAGCTCAAATTAGATAAGTGGCCACATAATTTTTCAGCAACGTTATAAACTTCTTTTATCGCTCTCGCTTTTCTTAATTCTGGTAACCCTGAGTTATCAATTTTTGGTGTAGGTGTAAGCTCGCCTTTTTTGTAATCCAAAAATACTTGGTTAACCGTCAACTGAAATTTTGGACTGATCCAACCGGCATAAGAAATGGCCAAAAGTTCATGGGCGAATGTACCAGAAGAAATACCGCCTTTTGTGACAGTGATTATTTCTTGACCAAAGGCAGAATTCTGCCTTAGCTCTTCAATAAGTTCTTGAGTGGACTTTGTTGCTAACCATGCTTTAGGTCTTTTAGCATCTTTGCCCCCACTAGCTTTATGCAAAGCATTAAGATTATATCGACCCTCTTTATCGGTTGTGATAGAGATTCCAGCTATTACTGGACAAGATAAATTGTTTTTGATACTATTTTTCACGCTTTCATTCCTAAGTTGTTGGTTTGATTTTCCCCTTTGATGGCGGTCTTAGGGGATCCACTTTTTGCCTTTTTCCTGATATCCACAAGTATTTGTGGAAATACTTCATATATGCAATTGAGATCACCCGTTTCTAAAAATCGATTATGAATCTTGGTTAAAGGTTCGATAGCATTTATGCATCGATTATTTAACTGCTTTATCACATTAGGGATTTCTTTTGCTGAGAAAAGAGCACTAAATAATGGCTTTTTCCCTTCACGAATAAAAAGGGATATAAGTGGCTCATCTAAAAAATATCCTAAGCTGAAATTACTCATTTTTACTCCCACCCAACAGGTTTTGATAATTTTTCTAATTTACTTCTTATGTTTTCAATAACATCAGCAACCAACCACGCCGAGCTATTAATTTGATTATTGGCATAATCTCCGTCTGGTTTTGTTACCGTTAAAATTAACCCGACAACGCCTTTTAACTGTAATAATTGGCAATCAATTTCTTCATACTCATCAGCGGTTAATTGAGTACATACATTCTTGTCGTCCATTTTTTACCTCATTTTTGTCTTGGCAAGTTATCTAAAGCTTCTAATGTCTCTTCTAACCGATCTGCTATCATCCAAGCGCAAGTGTTAACGTGGTCGTTTCTATTATCGGAATCTGGGGAGGTTGTTTCATTGATTAACATGGCCACCGCTTTCATTTGAATTAGCGTTTCTTGAATTCTTTCTCGTGACTCGTGATTTAATAAATAGGCAGTCTTCATTAGTAGCTCCTTAATTGAATTGATTACAACTATTATTAATAAGATCATTTATAATTATCAGATGAATTGTTTGTTGATACAGATTACAACATAAGTTGTTATTTATATCAACACTAAAAGTTGTTATTTTTTGGGGTTGAGTTGTTAATGTGTTGTTTTTATGTAATTGATTGTTGTTTGTTTGATTTTTTTTTAATCAATTAGGTGTTTTAAAGTTGTGGTGGGGATTTTAGGTGTGAAAAAACCCGCACTGGGCGGGTCTGTTTAAGCTACAAAATTGAATTCAGCTCTCTCAATCCTTTTTAATGCTTGCTGCGGAGTGTTCACAGGGGTAACTATGATTGAGTGCTTATCTCCAACTTCTTCTAGCGTTAATAAAGCATCATTTAATCGCTTCATCTGTCGCTTGCTAAATGTGATATCATCTTCAGTCGGTCTATAGACAATAAGCTCATGTGTACTTCGTGTAAAGAAATTATCGTGATCCTTGATAGCAAATAAATCTAACAATCTTGCTTTGTTCTTATCTAAATCTGTCCCTATGTTATTTGGTCTTAATCTTTCGGTATTAATTGCAGAGCGATCACTTAGGAAAAATATCTTAGCAGCTCTAGCTTCTGATACAACCTTAAATTCTCTATCAAAATAACGATCGAAGCTTGGATGATTATTTATAGTTATATCTTTTAATAATTTTGACCAAGTGTTATCTGATGAATATTGATCATTATCTTCATCGTTAGAATAAAAATCAAGGGATGACAGGCTTGATGTTAGCATCACAGCTTGCCTAAGAACCCCGATAATATCACTGGATGAGGTGCTTTTTATTTTACCCAAAACAACACCTTGCATAGGAACATTCCAGTTTTCTAGAATTTCTGTTTTGCTTAGATGTGAAGTAAGACTAGAAATAATTAATTCAATCAGAGAGTTAAACTGATCTGATTTGTTACCATACATAGCTTTAACCACGCACTGTCTAATAGATTGTCTAATTTTAAATTCACCACCTTCGCTAACAGCTACCACAGCGATAGTTAGTTTTTCTCCAGAGCCCATGATTGGCTCAAAGTAAATTGGAGCCCAAATAGCTTTATAAGTTGGCGCTTGTGGTATTGTGGATAATAATTTATTACTATCAAACATTTACAAAATCCATCTGGTTTGGGTTAATTCTATTGTTTATGATTTTTTGAATGAATTCACTACGACTAGTTAGAAAATATAGTAACTCATTTTTCGATTTATGAGCAATAGGTATTTTATTAATAGCTTTAGCTATTAGATTATTATTATTTATTTCTTCTATTTCTTCGCACCAAATAGTTAATCTGTTGCATAGCGCAATTTTATCTAATTTATGTTCACAAGATAACTCGGTAAATTTACATAGCAAATGATTAAATAATATATTATTCCAATCTTCATCATAGTCTGGTGTAAATTTATCTAATTGCATTGATAAACCATGATCAATCATAGCTATATCTTTTCCATTGTATAATAAATTACCAGAATGTCGGTCTGGATTGATAATAAATTCATCAAAAAAAGATGCGCTTTCAAGGGCGCTCCAGTTTTTAATTATTGAATGAAATTCAATATAATACGGGTCTTGAATATTTAATCTATGATAGAGATTTGGATACCCAACATCAAGAGAACCGAAACAGAAAACATCATTTTGGTCTAATAGTAATATAGGTTCAGGAATTGGTAAATTTATTAGTCTACCTAATATAGCACAAATTAATTCTTTTAATATCTCAATTCCTTTTATATACTTCGCTACAACAGGATATTCTTCATTATCACAACAAGCGATACATCTGAAAGAATTATTTATGCCATCTTCGATAGGTTCCGAATCACTAATAATTCTTCCTACTTTTACCATATTGTCTGTCATCAAGTATTATTCCTTACATTATTGATTTAACAACTTATTTATCCAAAAACCGCCGAAGCGGTTAGCCGTGCTTTCTTAATAGCATTGATTACATTTCAAATGAACAATGAAATACTCGCCCGATTATTTGTATGTTTTTAGTATCATCGATTTCATCAGGGAATTCTTCAGAGTTGTAAGAAACAATTCTTATTTTTCCTGCTGGTAATAAATACAATCTTTTTAGCCGACACAATCCGTCTTGGCATATTGCATAAACATCGCCATCACGAATATCTTTTTGTAGTGTGTTTACCGCAACAGTTGCTCCGTCTGGAATAACGGGCTCCATGCTGTTCCCTTTAGCTGGAAAACAAATGACAAACTCTTTCTGTGCGTTTTTTCTTCTAAAAAATGATTTGCTAAATCTGAGCTTATATCTATTGTGATCTTCTGTACTTGAACAGCCATGTCCTGCAGCAAGTTCAATTGATTTGAAATATGGAACTTCAACTTCATCATCATTTAATGGGGTTTTATCATCCCAGTCATCCGCTTCTCTTGTTGATAATTCGTTCATCGGTGTTCCGTCTCGTTGTTGTTTAAGCTGAGGACCTTCTCCCTTAGCTAACCATTCCACCGAAACACCTAAATAATCAGCGATCTTCAATAGATTTCTATTTGATTTTGTTTTTCCTGTCATTAATTTCCATATTGTGGTTTGAGACATACCAATAGCCTCTCCGAGTTTCGCCTGAGAAATCTTCTTTTCTTTCATTATTGAAGTTAGTCGATCTGCTAATGTCATTTTTAAGCTCCTTTTTCATTTAAATAAAATACAACCAAAGTTGTATAAAGTAAAATACCTTAAGTTGTTGACATAAGCAAAAACAAAAGATATATTTACAACATAAGTTGTTATTAAGAGGCTAATATGAAAAATAAAGTTATTGAGCAAGCCATTTTAATTACAGGAAGTCAAAAAAAATTAGCTAATGCATGTGGAACAACTCAGCAAAATGTTTGGAAATGGCTACATAACAAGCAAAAAGTCAAAGCTGACTATGTACCGTTAATTGTTAAAGCAACAAATGGCGTAGTTAAAGCGTGTGAGTTGCGCCCTGATTTGCCAGAGTTATTTCCGCCGGAATGATTCTCATGACATCAATCTATTGCTTACCCGAAACTTATTGCAAGGATGATGAAAAATGGATCATCGAAATGTTATCAAAGCTACCGCAGCGAGTTAGGAAAAGGGTATCTGTGTTATATGCAGAAGCATTTATAGCCGAATATGACAAAGAGCCAATAGCACACAAAAAGGAGAATAAGGCTCGTAGAGAAGCCAATACAAGGCTTCGTAAATATGTAAAACGTTATTCAAGTGTAATGAGTTGTCAGGTCTGTGAGCCGCCAATAGTTACACTGTAACGAAAATCCTCAACATGTTTTTGAGGTACTCATCAAGAGAGAGAAGCGGCTTTTGATGGGTAAGGGCGGGGGTGCTTGGTAGTTTAATAATACTACTGAGTATATATATTTTATTACTATTCCAAAGAAAGAATTATTTATATAGATCTTAATTATTATATATATAGGGGCATGAATGAAAGCTGAGATTATAGCAATACTATCCAAGCAGTTTGACAAGACGACGGTATCGGATAAGCGGTTTTTTATGTCGGCATTGATTGCTAAGTTGAACCTAAATGGTTATGTGGTTGAGAAGGAGGCGAAGCATCCTTTCTTGGAAAATGCAAAAATCAACCTTAAGGTTAGTAAGAGCGGTAAGTCTTGCTGGATTGAGCTTGATAACAAAAGCCCTCGTATTCGCTCACTGGAGCGTATTCAGTCACTAGGTGAACATGGTGAGCAAGGTTTTATTTTGTTGAGAAATAGTTTTTTATCTCAGCACAAAACGTTAGGCGTTGATGTGGTTTCAGCGAGAAGGTAATCATGCTTAATATCACTCCAAATCACGCTCAAAAAAAGGGACTTGCTGAACTTCGTCAAAACTGGAAGGAATACCGCACATTCATGGTTAGTAGCCCAACAGGGAGCGGTAAAACGGGGCTTGCCGCATTCATAACTGACGGTTTTATTAATAACAATATGCGCGTGTTATTTATCGCTCCGTACACCATTTTGATTGAACAAACAATGGCTCGTTTTGTTCAATACGGGATCGATGAAAATCTTATTTCTGTGATTTGGCAAAAGCACGAACTATATGACCCAAGAAAGCCGATTCAGATAGCCAGTGCCGATACTTTGATTCGCCGTGAACTTCCTGCTGATGTCGATCTGATTATCATTGATGAAGCTCATTTAAAACGTAAAAAGTTACTAGCATACATCAAAGAAACATCAGCAAAGGTTATCGGGTTATCAGGAACACCTTTTGCAACATTCCTAGGGCAATATTACGAAAAACTTATAAAGCCAACCAGTATGAAAGAATTAATACAACTTGGCGAGTTAAGCCCTTATGAATTCTATGCACCAACTAAACCCAACTTAAAAGGTGTTAAATCTCATAACACAGCAATGGGAAATGATTACAACGAAGATGAGCTAGGCGAAATTATGTGCGGAGCTGATTTGGTGGGGGATTTAGTGCAAAACTGGCTAGAACACGGCAATGACTTACCAACAGTTTGCTTTTGCGTCAATGTTAAGCACGCAAATTATGTCACTATCCAGTTTAAAAAATCGGGGATCAACGCTGAGGTTATGACGGCAAGCACTCCACAAGATGAGCGTAAATTAATTATTGAACGGTTTGAGTTGGGCATTACTAAAATCCTCATCAATGTAGGTGTGCTTGTTGCTGGTTTTGATAGTGATGTTCGATGTGTTATTTATGCCCGTCCAACGAAGTCAGAAATCAGATGGGTTCAGTGTATTGGTAGGGGACTTAGGACAGCAGAGGGAAAAGATAAATGCGTTATTTTTGACCATAGCGGAACGGTTCACCGTTTAGGTTTTCCTGATGATATTGAGTATGACAAATTACCGTCAAAGGATGATGGTATGAAGGATAATAAAATCCAAGAACGCCAAATTACCGAGAAAAAGCCAAAGGAATGCCCGTCTTGTAAATTTATGAAGCCTATTGGTGTTTATACATGTCCTAAATGCGGTTATGAGCCATTAGCTAATGAAGATGTTGAAACAGACGAAACCCGTAACATTCAAAAAATTAACAAAGGTAAGCGTACTGAGTATAGCCAATCAGAAAAGCAATCTTGGTGGTCTCAAATTTTGTTTTATCAGCATCAAGTAGCACAAACCAAAAATAAATCATTAAGCGATGGATGGTGCGCTCATGTTTATCGAAGCAAGTTTGGAGTGTGGCCAAGAAAGTTGAACTATTGCTTAAAAGAAATTGGTCCTGAGGTGAGAAATTTTATTTTAAGTAAACAAATTGCATACGCTAAAAGCCGTGGATTATCAACACAGAAAATACAGCAAGACTTATCGTTAGCAACTGATGAAGTATTATTGGGCGGTCAAGCATGAGAACCGTGGACGCAATCAAGTATCATATTCCTGCTGTCTTAGCGCATTATAATTTGCCTCCAATCACTGGAGGTAAGCATTATCGTGGTGAATGTCCTATGTGCGGTAAGAAAAATCATTACCGCATGGATAACAGAGATAATAAGGGGACTTGGATTTGTAGTTGTGGCAATGGTGATATTTGGAAGCTATTGCAAACAACCCAGCAAAAAGATTTTAGAACGTTAGCGAAAGAAATCGATCTGCTGATCGGCAATTCATACACTAATAATAATCAACCTAAACAGTTAAAAAGCAATATAAATGAGCTTAGGAACAGGGTTATTAAGAAATTTAATAATCTTGAATCACTAAAAGGAACTCAGGCAGAAAAATACCTCAATAATCGCCATATTACGCTACCTACTAATGTATGCAACATAAAGTATTCACCAAGCGAGGGAAAGGGAAATACTGCATTAAGTGCTATTTATGCATTAGCAACGGATCTTAACGGAAACCTGTGTTATCTGCATCGCACGTTATTAAATGGAGACAGTAAAGCCAATATTACCACACCTAAGAAGCTAAATAGCTTACAAGATGAAAATTATCTGACTTATGCAAAGTCGGTAGCGATTCGATTATTTCCCGTTTCGTCAACGCTTGGCATTGCTGAGGGGATAGAAACAGCTTTGTCATGCTATCAAATTTATAAATGTAATACATGGTCTACTATCAATGCGGCATTTTTAGAAAAATTTATAGCACCGCTTGGCGTTAAGCATCTGATGATTTTTGCTGATACTGATTGGAATTTAACAGGACAATCAGCCGCATTTAAGTGCGCTAAGAATAACCTTTTATCAATACATAACGATGTTGAAAAGGTAACGATTAGATGGCCAGAAAAAGGTGATTTTAATGATGTGCTGATCCAGGGTCTAAAAGTTTATGAATGGTCGAGCTTAAAAGAGAAAAAAGGGGAGTAGGCGTGACTTATAAAATAACAAATGCAAAGCATAAAAAATATATCAAAGAATTCTATTCAGTCACTAAGTTTTTAGTTGCTGTCATTGTGATTGCGTTATTTTTGGGTGCGAGGTAGTGAAACGTGGTGACTAAAGCAGAATTAAAAATATTAGAAAAAGCATTTATGGCAGGATTAACAGGAACTTATTTTCAAAGCGAATCAAAGCTAGCCAAAAAATTAGTTGAGGACGGTCTTTTACAAGATGTTACATCAGAGGAAATGACTTGTTTTGGGATGATGATAGTTAGGCATTTAACCTTAACTTTATTAGGTCATTTTATATATTGTGATAGTTGCGCAGAGGAGTAATTTAATGACAGCTGAAAAAATTCTACAAGAATTAACTCACAAATCAGCGCAATCAGCTCATTCAATTCGTCGGTTAGGTCGAACAGCTAGGCGTATTGGAGAAAATAAGCGTCATCAGTTTTTAAAAGATGCTGTGTATTATGACCAGAATACAGGTATTTTTACGTCTACTTATAAAGAGGGTATCCATGTTAAAGGCATACATGACAAGCAAGGGCGGTTATTTATTGTTGTAAATAGCCGTAAATACGCTGCAGAACGACTGGCGTGGTTTTTAGTTACTAGCGAATGGCCAAAACGTAAAATCCAGCACAAAAATGATAATATTGCAGATAATCGCTTTGATAATCTTGAAGAAGTTCGTTCAATTGAAAGGAAAATCCCCAAGGTAACATTATCAGAGGGCGTGCATTATTCAGCATCAGATAATAAATGGGTTGCTATAGTTTATCGTAATCGGCAACACTACAATTTGGGACGTTATACCAGTGAACGAGCGGCAATAAAAGCGGTTGCAAGGTTTACCAAAAATCTGAATGAAGATGCGTTAAAAAACGAGAGTGCATACAATGTATTGGCACAATTGAAGAATAAAAAGCAACTTGGTACTAGTATGTCACTGACAGCTTACCAACGCTTATTTATTGAAAATATTCTTACAGGTTGGGGGGCGTGGGCATATCAAGAGATAAAAGAAAGTAATGAGAATGTGATTGCTAAAATGATGCTATCATCATCCGATATTAGCGATACTGCGTTAGTTGATATTATTGATGGTTTATATAGCCAAGGATATAAGGGTAAAGAGTTATTCGAAAAAGCTAGTGATATTATTGCTTCATTAAGGCACCGCCACGCCGAACAATTAGCTGATGATGAAGCTTTAAAGGTGGACAAGCTTTTAATTGAAACGTTCGGCAGAAACAGCCCTATTATCAAAATTGCGGTTAGCTATTATGTTTATGGTCACGCTATGTCAGATATAGCTAATTATCTCGAGAAAATAACAGATTATAGACTAACTAACTATCAAGCAAGAAATAGAGTTAATTGGTGCTTAGATTACCTTAAAACGAGATTTTATCGAGCTTATCAATTTTGGGGCGAAAAATCGTAAAAAATGCTTGAAATTATATGTGGCGCATGATATAAATGTGTTATATTCGACGCGAATAGTTGGATGTAAGCCTTGTTAGAGATAACAGGGCTTTTTTGTTGCCTGCTACAACGTGTGAATGCTGACGTAGCAAACTGATAGAAAAAATTCAGGGTAATGATAATAGATTCATTACTCAACAGTGTAAATAGTTACATATAAGCCTCAATTAAGAGGCTTTTTTGTTATCAAGATAGAATTTCACAGCATCAACAATAAGTTGAGCTTGTGGTACATCTAAGCTTTTACTTGCCTGTTCAATTAATGCGATATCATCAACGTGTAGTTTGAAGCCTTTTACTTTAACTCCTCGTTTTTGGTCGCTTTTTGCTTGAATTTCTGTTATTGATTTTGCCATAAAATCACCTTGATTTATTAAGTGTCAATTGATATATTTAAGGTCATCGGAGAGGTTTCCCTCTCCTTTGAACTACTTTAGAATGCTGGCGAGCTAATCAAAAGTAGCAGAATTAAAATGAATATTTTGAGCTTCATTTTACTTCTCCTTAAGCCCTCGTCTTAGGTCGGGGGTTTACCTTATCAAGTCCCTCACTTGATGGTTATCATTATAGGTTAACCTATAATAAAAGTCAACACTATTTATCTAAAAATTTTAATTTTTTATAGATTTATTGCCGAATAAAATTATTGAATGAAGCCGCTTAACTGCGGTTTTTTCATGTCCAAATTTCATGCATGTCGGCGACATTGATGTCGTCAACATCTACAGAATCGACAGCAAAGCTAGACACACACATAACTAACATTTAGCTAGTACGCTGTCACATCATTAACTAACAAGAATATTCATCATGGAAAAATACACTTCACCAATTTCGTATTTTTGGGGAGCTATATGCACTCTATTTGGCGCGCTCAGTTTGAACGATATTGCTATCGTGGTTGGTATTATTTTATCAATAGCGACGTTTATTATTAACTGGGTATATAAACGCCGAGATTTTTATCATAAAAAGAACCTGAGAGAGCAATACTATGAAAAACACAACAAGAATAGCGACGAGTGCGATTTGTAGTGTTTCGGTAATCATTGGGATTGTTATTGCTAATTACTCAGATGAAATCAGAACGAGCAAGGCGGGGCTTGAAATAATCGGTAATGCTGAATCATGCGTAAGAGAGCCGTATTATTGTCCCGCTAATGTGTTAACGGTTGGTATTGGTTCAACGGGTAACATTCAACAAAAAGTTTATTTAGACGAGGAAATAGCCAAAAGATGGGTTGGTGATATCAAAACAGCAGAAATGTGCGTTAATCGCTACGCTAATGGTTTTCACCTACCTCAACCCGTTTTTGATGCTGTAACGTCAATTACTTTTAACGTTGGATGTTCAAAAATGAGAACATCAACAATGTATAAACATCTGAACAATGGCGATTATAAAGCGGCTTGTAATGAGTTCCCAAGGTGGAATAAAGCAGGCGGTAAAGTGCTAAACGGCTTAGTAATCAGACGAGAAAAGGAGAGGGCGTTATGTCTATCTTATGCTTCATCATCGCTTCAATAATGGCTGTTAATGATGTTAACGGTTGGGGTTGGTTTTTATTTGTATCGTTATTGTTGAGTGATTCGTCATGTTCAAATTGTCAAAAGTAAATATAACGTTGATTAGTATATTGGCTTTTGTTAGTTATTTTGCATACAACTGCTGGCAAGATAAACGTCTTGCAGTCTCAAGAGCGAATAAAGCCGAAGCAAAGTACGAAAAGTATATACAAGATAATAATGAAGTTAAAAAAATTGAATCAAACATTATTGAGGCAATAAAAAATGGTCAAGCTAAAACAGATGCTTTACGTAATGATATCGATAACGGTCTTGTCGAGTTGCGCGTCAAAGTCGAATCCGTCGAGCGAGATAGTGCCACCGCCAGCAGTATTGCTAACAAAGCCTTACGACTTGCAAAGTCTTCTCAACAAGATTATTACAATCTCACCAATGCAATCGAGTACAATAAAGTAATAATTGAGGGGTGGCAGAAATACTATTGTAAAGAGATTGCGCCTAAGAACGGCACAGAGTTTATGTGTGATTAAGATAATACCATGATAAACGTATACAACAACGCCAGATGGCGTAAAGCCCGATTAACATATCTACAACGTAATCCATTTTGTGTTATGTGCTTAAAGCAAGGCAGATATGAACCCGCTACAGCAGTAGACCACATTATTCCTCACAAACTCGAACAAGCATTAATATCTAAAGACCCGATAAAGATAAAGAAAGCCCAAAAGCTATTTTGGGATTCATCAAACTATCAAGGTTTATGTAGTACTCATCACTCAAGCACTAAACAACGTATTGAGAATAGAGGAGTAGAGATAGGATGCGATGTGAACGGTATGCCTTATGGTGGGCATTGGGTTGACTGAAATCGTTATTTTACAAAGATTCATAAAAAATCATAAATAAGAGGGAGGGGGTGGTAAATTTCTACAACTTTTGGTCGTCCAAACCGCCCACCCTCATTCATTTTAACGCTAACCCGATTTTTTTAGTTTTTTTAGGATTGATTATGGCCGCAAAAAAGAAAACACGCTCAGATAGCACTACGGCGGTTATCAGGGCAATGGATAATGCCGCTAAAAACACAATTGAACCTCCTGAGCACGCGGGGCTAATGGCTAAAGCTCGCCCTTTTTGGGATGCTAACATTAAATCTAAATCGCTAGATTTATGGACAGATACCGACCTTATCGAATGTGCTGATTTATGTAATAACCAATTAAGAATTCTCGAATTACGGAAAGAGCTAGCTAAGGAGAATAAAAAAATTGGCGAAGAACGAAACTCTAACGAGATAAAGCGAATTGATAAGCAGATTACTGATTTGGGTCGGTTAGTTGCCGCACAAAAAAGAAATCTGCAAATACACTCTCATGCAACAAATGGCGAATCACGAGATCAAGTTAATCATAATAAAAACGAGCAAGAAGCTAGAAGATACTTGGGTAAACATGATGATGGCTTGCTTGCCACTCCAATACATTAAGGTGGAATATGACGAGAGGTGAAAAAGTAATTGCTTTTATTGAGCGATATTGCCGAGTTCCCGACGGCGAACACCTTGGTGAGCCGATGCAATTGGCTGATTTCCAGAAAAGGTTCATTTTAGAAATCTACGATAACCCACACGGCACTCACTCGGCATACCTCAGTATTGCGAGAAAGAACGGAAAGA
>NZ_JBIDFF010000022.1:0-40720 GCF_046635645.1 Gilliamella sp. BG2 | reverse complement strand
CACAACACAACACAACACAACACAACACAACACAACACAACACAACACAACACAACACAACACAACACAACACAACACAACATTAATTTATTCTTTGTGTAAAAAAATATTATCAAGTAAATTCCTCAAAAATTCATTCTTTGTTTATAAAAATTGCCATAAATACATTATTTATTATCTTAGATTGATAAAAATACGAAAAATTCAGATGATAAATTTCATCTTTTTTATCTTTATGACATTATTGACCATTACTAATAGTTATGCTGCTTTATCTGCAAAGACAATAAAAACAATTGAAGGTTCAGCCCCTTATATCAAATTAAATGGCTCTGCTATTAATGGACTAGCTGATTTATTGAGTTTTCAAAAACCTGATATTTCCTCTAACTATGTAGTAATTCATCCATCAATAAATAAAGTAATTTATGCGCATAATGGGGATAAATTTAATCAATTTATTACAAAAGTTGTTGCTGATGGACAACCAAAACGTTTATCAAATATTGTGGGAGTAAGTTATGGTGATGATGATGGTGATTTCGCTCATTCAACTATGGGAATAACAGGTACATTAACTGCTACTTGGCGCTATCGACAGTCAGATGGTACGATAAGAACGTTATCTGCTGATGAATTAAAAAACAAATTAGATTCATGCCAAAGCCCATATCAATTGACGATTAGCGCTAATGGTGTTAAAGCGCAATCTCAATATGGTATACCATTTGAACATGCTTATGGTAGTCTTAGTAAAACGTATACAATAAAAGTTGATGATTTCAAAGTTTGCTATATAAAGCCTGCTAGTTTACAAATTTATGATGCTTCTGGCGTTAACAAAAACACTTGTACCAATACAACAAATTGCAAATTTATTGGTGGTTATAATCCTAGAGTTTTCTTCCCTAATGAGGGTTTTTCGGCTTTGGCTCCTACTAAATTCCCCACAACGGCTTTTGATAAAGCAAAATTTACTTTAAGAATGAGTAATGAACAAAGTGATTATATTTATACATCAAGTAATCCAAATTTAGTCTCAATAAGTAATGTAGCGGGAAGTGAAGGTGTTGTTACCTTTAATTCATCCGTTCATCCCAATTTACCTTTTAATGTAATTTTAACAGCAAAGACAAAACCCAATACAATAAGGCCTTCAAAAACGTTTATTTATTCTTTTACCATTAAAAAATGGATACGAGCACTTCCTCCAACACAATATAAAACAGAGGAGTATTTAAATACTGGAAATGGTATTTTTCCTGCAGCTAATGCTTGTGCTGGACGTGATTTAGGGATGATTAGTGCAGAAGAAGCGGCAAGTTATTTTTATTCACCAATGGAACTCAGCAATGCTCCAAGTGCAGCAACAGCTATAACCGGGAATGGAACTGGATCATTTCCTGAATGGTATCATAATCGAGAAGCCCGATTATCTCGAGATATAGATGGGACGTTTTATGGTGAATGGGGGAATTTATATAAAGGTTATCCTAAGAATGGTTTTGATTTATCTCAAGGATGCACTTGGAGTAGTCAGGCGTATACAAATGAACTTATATTTGGCATTGATATCCAAAATGGTTATGTTGGTTATAATTTGCTTAAATATGATGGATGCACTCCTGTTTGTCGAAAATAGCATCGATAAAAAGCTACTTTAGCATTGTATAAAAACAATAAAAATTATTAACATACAGAAAATAGCCACATTCGTATTTGTGGCTATTTTTAGTATGGTTAATTATTCAATCCCTTGGCTACGCAAGTAATCTTCATAATTACCTGTATAGTCAATCACTTTTTCAGGTGTGATTTCAATAATTCGTGTTGCCAACGAACTAACAAATTCACGATCGTGTGAAACAAAAAATAGCGTGCCTTGATAAAGCTCTAATGCCATATTGAGTGATTCGATAGATTCCATATCTAAATGGTTGGTTGGCTCGTCCATAACAATAATATTTGGGCGTTGCATCATCAATTTACCAAATAACATACGTCCTTTTTCACCACCTGATAGTACTTTGACTTGCTTTTTAATATCATCTTGTGAAAATAACAATCGGCCTAAAATACTACGTACGGCTTGCTCGTCATCGGTTGGCTGCTTCCATTGACTCATCCAGTCAAATACAGTTAAGTCGCCTTCAAATTCGTATTCGTGATCTTGTGCATAATAACCAATATTGGCATTTTCAGACCATTTTATATCGCCTTGTTCGGGAGTAAGCTCGCCCATTAGTGTTTTTATTAATGTAGTTTTACCAATACCGTTAGTCCCTAAAATAGCGACTTTTTCGCCCACTTCGACCATTAGGTTTAAGTTTTTAAATAGTGGACCATTATCAAAACCTTTGGTCAGGTTTTCAACAACAAGCGCATTACGGAATAGTTTTTTATCTTGTTCAAAACGAATAAATGGATTTTGACGACTAGAGGCCTTGACTTCTTCAAGTTTAATTTTTTCAATTTGTTTTGCGCGCGAAGTTGCTTGTTTTGATTTAGACGCATTGGCACTAAATCGACTAACAAAAGATTGTAGCTCACTGATTTGTGCTTTCTTTTTGGCATTGTCAGCTAATAAACGCTCTCTCGCTTGCGTTGATGCTGTCATATAATCATCATAGTTACCAGGGTAGATGCGAAGCTCACCATAATCCATGTCTGCCATATGGGTACAGACCATATTTAAAAAATGGCGGTCATGCGAAATAATAATCATGGTGCTTTCGCGTTGATTTAAGGTGTCTTCAAGCCAACGGATAGTATCGATATCCAAGTTATTGGTCGGTTCGTCAAGCAATAAAATATCGGGATTTGAGAATAAGGCTTGGGCTAATAATACTCGTAATTTCCAGCCTGGTGCGATTTCGCTCATTAATCCATAATGTTGCTCAATTGGAATACCAACACCTAATAATAATTCACCCGCACGAGCTTCAGCGCTATAACCATCCATTTCGGCGTATTGGGTTTCTAAATCAGCAACTTTAAAGCCGTCTTCTTCGCTCATTTCGGGAAGTGAATAAATGCGATCACGTTCTTGCTTAATCTGCCATAATTCGGTATGCCCCATAATTACGGTATCAAGCACGGTAAACTCTTCAAAAGCAAATTGGTCTTGGCGTAACTTACCTAATCGTTCATGAGGATCTAAAGCAACATTGCCAGAGGTTGGCACTAAATCACCACCAATAATTTTCATAAAAGTTGATTTACCACTGCCATTGGCGCCAATTAAACCATAACGATTGCCATTACCAAATTTAACTGAGATATTTTCAAATAATGGCTTACTGCCAAATTGCATTGTGATGTTATTTGTACTTAACACTAGAATTTACTCTCTTTAACATGCGTTTCACTCATATAAGTAATAATTAGCCTTTGAGTGAAGTCGCGGAAATATGAATTGGCGCATATTATGCCATAATTAATCATTTTTGAGGATCTTTGTTTTAGATAACGGCATTTAAGGAGGAGATATTTAATTATTAATATATTGTAAAACATATGAAAAATCAGTGATATTTACTCTTTATGATTAAAATAATTCCCTAAATTCTACAAGATGTTAACCGTTTATCAAATTGCTTTAAACAACGTGAATCATTTCTAAAATTTATTTTTATTTTTGTTTCCAGGTTAATAGCGGAAAAATATCATCACTTGATATTACCATAATAACTCATTGATTTCCCTTAAAACCTTTTGAGTGAAAAATTCATTTAAATCAACATTCTATCTGAGAGATTTTTATTGTAACATGCACTAATCTTTTAAACATCTGAAGTGATTGATTTGTCGTTGAAAACTATCGACAAATCAATCCCAACAAAATTTAAATTTTATACTTAATTATTTTTTATACTGAAACACATAGTTACCTGAAACTTTTTGACAACATTCTCAGGGTTTTCATCGCAGACAAAAGCGCCCTAATGAATCAATAATTATCTTTTTACACTCCTTAACAAATACCCTAATTTCAAATTTGAAAAAACCGTTTAACCTATTTATACTTTATATTGAGTATATAAAATTAAAATAAATATATATTGAAACAAAGGAATTAGAAACATGTTAACATGTTGTTTAATAGCTAGCTATCACTTGAGTTTATTTTTTGGATTGAAAACAAGACGTAATTTATTGATGGTAAGCATTACCAATTCGCTAATGCCTTTTCATTTAGGATTAAATTCGAATTTTAATTTACTTATAAAATCTTCAAGGTTTTTATTATCTCATTTTTCCATCACACTATTATTTATTGTTATAAGTCTATTATTAACTGCCAATATCAATATAGCAAATGCGTTAAGTGCGACAACCAGTAATGTAATCAATGGTAGTGCACCATATCTAACCTTTGATGGTGGATTAACTAAGGCAGAAAATACCAAAGCATTACTTGCAATAACTTTAGCAGATGAAATGGAGATAAAAGCAAATGAAGATGTATCAAGCATCATAAAGCCGATAGAGCTACCACAAAGTATAAAAAAGTTTAGTGATATAAAAACAGTGGTGCCACTCCCAACATCAGGGAATAGCTATTATCCAAGTTTTGATTTAAATAATTTAATTGGTACTCCATACAATTATTGGGGCGATGATGATGGCGATGGTGATATAAGTGCCACTGGAAGTATAACTGTAAAGTGGCAAGATAATATGGGTAACGATATAACAGCAAACGTAAAAGCAAACCCAACCGAATTATTAAGTACTTCATGTGCTGCAAATTATCAATTAACGATAAAAGCAACCTCAGGCGAATTATCAACACGGTATGGTTCACCTAAAAAAAGTACTTTTAATGCAATAGAGCACACTTATTATATTAAACCACATAAAAATAATATAACCCCTTGTTCTGTATTATATGCACAACCCAATTTGGCCCATGATGACACTGCTTATGGCGACTATTATAATGAAAATTCAAATGGTGAGACATGGGTTGCTTGGAAGGGGTACAAAGTATCGAGTGCATCAAATAGTGGAAATTACGAAAATGACTCAAGCATAAAAGAAAATAACTTTCCAAGTACAGGATCGCATGGATTGTATTTTTATTTGTTATTTGAAGGTATAACGCCAGCCGAAGTATTAGCAGCCAATGGTAATCTAGTTAGTGCAGAAGAGGGGGGAAATGTCAGTTTAATATTAAGCACCGAAAATACGCCAAGATGGAGGCATGCGTATTATGGACCTAAACCATATGGGTATAGCGAGCCAGGTTTGAAGATAACGTTAAAAGGGCCGCGTTATAACTCAAATGATAAAAGTTTTAACCCTGTAACTTTTAAACTGTATGCTGATAGCAGTAAGAACAAATTATTATATGAATTCAGGCTAATGCGTTGGTATATAGCACAGCCTAATGTTGTGTATAATGGAACAGGAAATGGCACAGATGCTCAAACAGCTGTAAGGAATTATTGTCACAGTTTAGGAAGCGGTTATCGAATACCTGATATGAATGATTATACGAACACTAATTGGAGAGGTTGGTCAGGTGGGATACCTGGACGGAATAAATGGGCTGCTCTTCGTCAATTGAGTTACCAAACTGGAGGAAGATGGATAGGGGGAATATTGAATGAATGGGGATGTATAGTCAATGACTGGAATGCTGCAGGCTCTGGTGGTGCATCCAAATGCAATGGTTATACTGGAACCGATTGGGATAGCTATATGTATTGGAGTGCAGATGTGTCATTAAGTGGTGGTTATAAAGGTAAAGGAATGTGGGTAATATCGAATGTTGGTGCACCTCGTGTTTTCGGGGATTTTTCCTATTCAACTTATCGCGCTGTCTGTGTTACACCATAAAAAGACACTAATGGCAAATCCTTTGCACAGGATAGTTGCTGGTGAAATCTGTTTATCTCTAGGATTTACTAGCATTGTTTACAGTAATTTGAAAAATTGCTGTAATGGATATACATAAAAAACAAAACTAACGCCTTATTACAGACAAGAGATATGGCGCTTATATCATAAACGGTCACTGATTTGGCTAAAAGCTTTATGGTCATTCGCCCAACCATTTAACGTATTAAAGAAAGCCCGATTGAAGCTTTTGCCTTTTTGACAAGTAAGTAGGAGACAAAGTCAAAATTGAAATTGACTCACAAACTCAAGCCATTGTTGATATGGTTGAACGAGTATTAGCCGCAAGAGAATGATAATATTAATCGAATTTGTGTCATATTTAAGCTAATTTGTGCTGATTATAGATTGAAAATTCCTTATGATGGCTTTTATTTAATAGTTAAAAGAGGTTAACATGCGTATTTTGTACAAAGCGAAAGCCATTATTTATAGTACATTATTATTGAGTACAAGTTGCAGTAATGCGGCACAATTACAATTAACTAGCACTGATCTTGTCGATAGCGGGTTTACTGCTCGGTTTATATCCAATCAATTTGGTTGTCAAGGCGAAAATATATCTCCGCAAATTTCATGGCAAAATCTACCCAAAGCGACAAAAAGTTTAGTATTAACTATGTATGATCCTGATGCACCAACGGGTTCTGGTTGGTGGCATTGGGTGATTGTTAATATTCCTGTACAAACGCCGTTTATTAAACAATCAGCAGGAAATAATCCCAATTTATTACCTAAAGGAAGTAGGTTAGTACGTAATGATTTTGGCGTGATAAATTACGGTGGTCCATGTCCTCCGCTAAATTCGACTCATCGATATCAATTTACACTTTATGCACTAGACATTGATCACATTGAGGTTGATGAACAAACCACACCAGCTCTAATTGGTTTTATTGCTAATTCGCATCAAATAGCGAAGGCAGATATGATTTACTCCTACTCACGTTGATATTGGTTAATAGGCTATTAGGATTATGGATTTTGCTTCAATTGGTCGAGTGACTTATATAACACAACGTTGTAATCAAACCCTAAAGCAGATTCAAAGCAATGATCCAATGATTGTCTATGTCATAAATGGCGAAAAACAGATTGAATGTGAGGGCGAATATTTTAAGGTAAAAACAGGTCAATTAGTCCTGATTCCAGCAGGTAATTTAATGAATATAAATAATTTTTATATTGATGATAAGGATTATCAAGCCATCTGTTATTCTTGGCATGCACAGTTAATAGACCAATTTGCTTTATCTCATCTTTATCAGAATAGTCAAATTCTTAAAAAAATTAAAGTTGAAACAATATTACCTGAAACTTTTATTACTCGATTGGTACAAATTAAAACAGAATTATTGACCCATAACCAATGCAATTCTAATCTTGTTAAACATTTATTTATTGAATTATTAATTAGATTATCTGCATTTGGTGTGTATTTTCCCCTGAATAATAACCCAAAAATTAGCCAAAAAATTCGCGAAATTATTAACCAGCAGCCAGACAAAAAGTGGCAGGCAGCAGAAATTGCTAAACAATTTGCTATGAGCGAATCAACTTTACGACGACATCTTGCTTTAGAAGGATATAATTTATCCAAAATTATCTTAGATATAAGAATGAATTTTGGTTTAATGCTGTTACAAACTACCCAAAAAACGATCCTACAAATTGCCCAAGAAGTGGGATATGAATCAGGCTCTCGTTTTGCTTTTTACTTTAAACAACGTTTTGGTTTTTCACCAAAGAGGCTACGTTAGTCAATTTTTTATCACTAACATTTAATTTTATTTATTAAATTTTTTTATGCGTGTTCATTACCGTGGTTTCTCAAATTACTGTATATAGCGACAATTGTTCTTACAGGTTGTCAATTATTTTCTCATAGTAATCAATTTTTATGATATAAAGTTTACAAGTGTTAAGCCAATTGATACGATCTGTATCTAGTTATTTTTTATATTCATCAATTATGCTTTATCTTATTTTTGTGACAATTATTTGGTCATTCTCATTTAGTTTTATTGCGGTTTATTTAAGTGGACAAGTCGATTCTTGGTTTGCTGTTGTAATGCGAGTGCTATTTGCCTTTATAACTTTTATTCCATTTTTACGTTTTAAAAATATTCGTTTTAAGCAGATGTTGCTTTTAATGGGAGTAGGGGCATGTCAATTAGGGATTATGTACTTTTTTTATTATAATTCTTTTCAATATATTTTGGTGCCTGAAGTTTTATTATTCACTATTTTTACACCAATCTATGTCACGGTTATTTATGATCTATTGCAACAACATCCTTTAAGGCTTAGCTATCTTTTAATGGCAATTATTGCAGTAGTTGGTGCAGCCATTATTCGTTATGATCATATTAGTGCCAATTTTATTATCGGTTTTTTATTAATTCAGGGCGCCAATATTGTTTTTGCATTAGGTCAAGTAGGGTATAAAAGGATTATGGAGGTTTATCCAATGCCCCAACATCAAGCTTTTGCTTGGGTTTATTTTGGAGCAGTGATTGTTGCCAGCTTTGGCTGGCTGCTGTTTGGTGATGCATCAAAATTACCAACAACTAATTTGCAATGGGGAATTATTATTTGGCTTGGAATAGTTGCTTCTGGTGTGTGTTACTTTTTATGGAATTATGGTGCAACCAAAGTGGATTCGGGCACTTTGGCTATTATGAATAATGTAGTTATCCCAACAGGAATTTTAGTGAATGTAGTGATTTGGCATCAATCATTAGACTGGTTACGCTTTATATTAGGTAGTGTAGTTATTGTGTTGGCACTATTGCTACACTACAAAATTAAAAATCGATCATTGAGTCAAGCACAATAAGCAGTTAAGGTAAATGTGTCATAATCGATAAAATTAGCGGCGTTGTAATAGAAGACAGCGTCGTTGATATTAGTAAGCTTGAAGCAATAGGTCCTTGTAACACTTCAAACTGTCTTGCCATCATATAACAATTTATTGCAATTGAAACCGAACTAAGTAATACCACTACCTGTAATTCCAAAGTTGGTAAACCTAATAGTTTACCCATAATGTAAGTAACAATTGGCAATGCAGCTAATTTTAAAATACAGATAGAGGTCGTAATAAGTAATTTGTCGCGAATTTTATATTCAGCCAGTCCCATACCTAGCACAATTAATGAGAGTGGTGCAGTCATATCGCTGACCATTTTTGTTGACTGATTGATAAATTTGGGCATAGGTAATCCAATATAATTTACGACAATCCCAGTGAAAATACCTATAATAATAGGATTTTTTGATACGTTTTTTAATGCTTTGATAAAGCTCCGTCCAGAAAATTTACCCATTTGAACAAATTCAATTGATACGGTAGCAAGTGTCCATAAAATCAGAGCGTTAAATATAACAATAATGGCTACAATGGGGATTGCTTTCTCGCCAAGTAGCATTTTGATGATGGGAATGCCAACAAAGACGGTATTAGTATAAATACCACCCATAGCAAAAAGTGTACTTTCTGAACCTGTTAATTTAAATAATTTTGATGCAACCAAACAACCAAACGCAAAGACGATAAATGATCCACCAAAAAAGACAAATAACACATTTATATCGATCTGTGACTGTTCAGAAAAGTGGCTCATGATCTGAAACAGCATAATCGGAAACGCTATATAAAAGGTAAATTTGGTTAAGCTGTCGGTCACAGTTTTTTGCCAACGACCAATTTTAACAGCTAAATATCCTAATAAAATTAAGATAAATAAAGGCAAAGTAGATAAAAACTGTGCCCATAATGTAGTAAGAAATTCCATCATTATTATTTTATTGATGATTGCGTATAAAGTACCATTCTAAGTCAGTTGATCGTTTCGAATCAAATTGATAGCCTTCTAGATTAAAACTTTTAATATCGTCACTCTTTTCAATGCAATTTTTTATAATGTATCGGCTCATTAGTCCGCGTGCTTTTTTTGCATAAAAACTGATAACTTTATAGGTATCTTTGCTTTGATCTAAAAAAATAGGCTGAATTATAGTTGCATTTAATTGTTTTGGTTTGATCGCTTTGAAATATTCGTTTGAGGCTAAATTGATTAATGTGCGATGTGATGTTTTGGCTAGTTCACTATTAAGGTGTTGAGTTAATTTATCGCCCCAAAATTGATAAAGATTAGTGTTACTACCATTTTTTAAGCGGATCCCCATTTCTAACCGATAAGGTTGAATTAGGTCAAGTGGTCTTAAAATACCGTAAAGACCTGATAATATTCTTAAATGGGATTGTGCAAACTTTAGATTTTTATCAGTAAAATCTTCAACATGTAATCCTTCATAAACATCACCTTTAAAAGCAAGTATAGCTTGTCTTGCATTTTCAAGATTAAAATCACTATGCCAATCTTTAAATCGCTCATAATTAAGTTCGGCTAATTTTTTGCTAATAGACATTAAGTTAGCTAAATTCTCAACACTTAGTTTTTTGCAATCTTGAATAAGTTTTTTAGTTGAGTCAATAAATTGAGGAAGTGTGTAATTTGGGGTTAATAATGGAGATTGGTAATCCAAAGTTTTCGCCGGAGAAATAATTGTTATCATACGTATTTAGCCTATTGTGTTTTGCAGTAAATAGGTTTATTTTACCTCTAATTCAACTCAAAGGAGTAGCAAAATGAACATCGATAAAAAAGAAATACATGATATTAAATCTTGGGCTTCTGTTCGTGAAACCTCGATTGAAATTGCTGAGGCTATTTTTGAGCTAGCTAACCATGATGAAAAACTTGCCGAACAAATTTGGTCAGAAGGTAGTGATGAAGTGTTGAAAATTGCGTTTTCTAAAACCAAAGCGGATAAGTTGTTCTGGGGTGAGCAGACTATTGAACGTAAAAATGTTTAAATCTTTATGAATTTGACTTTTTTAGGGACAAGTGCTGGTTCCCCAACATTACAACGTAATGTGAGCAGTATTTTATTGGATCTTAGGCAAGAGCGGGGTAAGTTCTGGCTTTTTGATTGTGGTGAGGCAACTCAGATGCAAATGCAAAAAGCCAAGTTTAGTCTTGCTAAACTTGAGATCATTTTTTTAACACATCTACATGGCGATCATCTGTTTGGACTACCAGGTGTTTTAACTTCCCGTTCCTTGATGCAGAATCAATCTCCTTTAACATTGATCGCTCCGAAAGGAATTAAAATCCTTATCGAAACTGTCATTGAAATTAGTTATTCTTGGTTAACCTATCCTCTTAACATCATTGAGCTTGAAGAAAATTGTACCGTTTTTGAAGATAATCAGTTTCAAGTAGAAGCAAAATTATTACAACATCGTGTGCCGTGTTTTGGTTATCGTATTATCGAAAAAGATCTACCTGCTCAGCTTAATATCGATAAATTAAAGCAAGATAATATTCAGGCTGGTCCTTTTTATAACGATCTTAAAAATGGTAAAACAATTACACTTGATGATGGGCGAATAATTAATGGCACAGATTACTTAGGTCAAATTAAAAAGGGCCGAAAATTAGCCATTTTAGGTGATACTATTCCTTGCCAAACCTCAATTGATCTTGCTAATGATGTTGATTTGCTTGTTCATGAAGCAACCCAAGAACATGCTTTAGTTGATAAGGCTATTGAACGTGGTCATTCCACCACTATACATGCGGCAACGATTGCCAAACAAGCTAATGCCAAAAGACTTATAATGACTCATATAAGCCCAAGATATAATTTGAATAACAATAAAAAGTTAGTTAATGAAGCAAAAAGTGTTTTTGCAAATACTGAAATCGCTACCGATTTTGCAACTTTTTCCATTTAGTTAGATTTATTTTATAAGATTTCGCCGATGTTATTTTATCGGCGAATAAAAAACAGATTAAAGACAAAAATCCTTAATTAGTTGTTCTATTGCTATTTTAGTTGGTTTTAAAAAGTTCATTGAAATAAACTCATCGGGCTGGTGTGCTTGTTCAATTGAACCAGGTCCTAATACAATCGTTGGTGAAATTTGGTTTAGGTAGGGGGCTTCTGTGCTGTAGTTGACTGTCTGCGCACTATGACCGACTAATTTTTCAATGTGTTGTAATGCTGGATGATCTTTTTTACACTCATAGCCCGGAATTGGGGCAACTTCGTATTCTATAGCAATTCGATTTGGATATTTATCCATAACGGGTTGCAGTGCTTCACAAAGCGCATGATAAAGTGAATCAACATCGTTATCGGGCAATACACGAATATCAATCACTAGCTCACAACAACCGCAAATACGGTTGGCTGCATCCCCCCCGTGAATAACACCTAAATTTAGAGTAGGGTAAGGAACGCTAAACCCGTCATTATGATATTGTTCTTTAAATTTTTGTTTTAGTACTAACAAGCGTTCAATGACTAAATTCATCACTTCGATAGCGTTAATACCTTTATCGGGATCGCTAGAATGCCCTGATTTACCAATGACTTTAATGGAATTAGAGATAAATCCTTTATGTGCTCTGATGGGGATTAACGATGTTGGTTCGCCAATAATAGTACAGTCAGGTTGTAATTTAGTATTCTTCGCAAAAAATGCGGCACCAGCCATTGAAGTTTCTTCATCGGCGGTGGCAAGGATATAAATGGGTTTAGTTAACTTTTTAAGATCAATATCACGCAGGGCATCTAAAATAAAGGCAAAAAAGCCTTTCATATCAGCGGTGCCAAGTCCATATAACTTATTATTTTCTTCCGTTAATTTAAATGGATCTTTACTCCATTGCCCATCATCAAACGGAACAGTGTCACTGTGTCCACTTAGCAATAAACCACCTTGGGTTTTATTTTCGCTATTTGAATAAGTAGCTAACATATTATATTTATGACGAGTATTAGGAACAGCTTGGATATCAATAGCAAAACCTAAATCTTCAAACCAACAGGCTAACTTGTCGATGAGTGGTTTGTTAGAATAATCTAATTGCTCGTTAGTAACGTTACTAATTGTAGGTATTGAAATTAGTTCGTTATATATTGTTAAAAAAGACGGTAGGGCCATAAAAATTACCTTTAAATGTTAAACGAAAATATATTATTTTATAATGCTATAAGCATAGCATTTACCTTTTCATTTGCCTATCAATAACCTTATTGTTTCATTTTCTGTTTTATATTAAGCATAAAATTAATTTAATCGTTTGAATATTAAAAGCAAGGTTTAGAATATGTTTTTTATTATTATCGTTATCTTTGATAAAAACGGGCTATAAGCCCGTTTCAGTGATTGATTAACTGTAAAAACAACTATTGTTGTGGGATGATTCTTATCTTTTGCCCACCTTTTGATACCGCTTGAATATCACGATCATACATTGCTTCACCAAATGCAGGTGGAATGCTATAGATTCCTACATTAGTTGCTTTTATTTGATAGGTGAATTCTTGTATTTTATTATTATAAGTTGAACCATAAATAATAACACGATCTTCACGTACATCTGTATATTCAGGATACCAAGTGTATTTTCCTGTTTTTATACTAATTGGTGAAATCCAGCCATAATTTTCATCATAATCATCTTCTTCATAGTCATCATATTCTTCATTATCTTGAATATATTCGTCATAATCTTTTTCCTGAGAATTTATTGGTTGTTGTACTACTTCAAAACCACCTGGTAGTAAATCAACAATGGCAATATTAGTTGCACCTTCATCTGCTAGTGCTCGGATTCTAACTGTTACGTTAATTTTATCGCCAAGTTTGACTTGTTCAACAGGTTTGCCATCAAGATCAGTAAATTCACGATATACTTCAAGCCCCCTTTTAATTGGCTCTTTAGGGATATCTTTGTCATAACCTTGTTCAGACAGCATATACCAAACAGGTAAGCTTGATTTATTAGTTATGCTTAATTGTGCATCTTGATCATTAAACTTGCCTTTAGCTAAAATTCCACTTAAATTTGCAATAATTCTTTGTTTTTCTGCATCCTTTGATATTGCATTAATTTCAAGAGTATCTTTAGATAAATTTGATTGTTCAATGCTCTGCGAATAACTACTTAAAGCCAATATTGTCATTGCTGCTGATTGAGTAGTATATTTTTGTTTATTTAGCATGATAACCATATTTTCTAATGCTTGCGCAGGAATATCTTTTGCTTTTTCAGGAAAATGTTTGCTAATTAAATAGATTTTTCCTGCATTAACGACCAGTGGATCATAATAGTTGTTTAGCCACCAAGCACGATCATATGCAGCTTCTAATTGTTGCCAAACAGGTTTGATTAATTTATTTGCTTCTTTATCCATCTTTAACATTTTATATGATGAAGCTAAATACATTGCTGTTATATCTTTTTTCCATGAATCATCTTTTCGATTAAGATTGCTAATGGTAGAGGCTAAATAGCTTGTTGTAACTTGATTTTGCCTTGTTAATAAATAGATAGCATAAGCACGTACTCTTAAACCATAAGTACTAGTATCACTAGATTCAGCAATTGTTTGCAAATATTTATTAGCATTATCAAGCATTTTTTGGGGAACTTGATAACCCATTTCTTTTGCTTCAAGCATAAAGTTTACTGCATATAATGTAATAAATGGATCAACATTATAAGTTGAGTACCATAAACCAATTGCACCTTCACTATTTTGGCGAGATTGCAGCACTTGGAATAATTCTGATAATGGAGCTATTCCTTCTTTTGAGGCCAGATCAAATTCCTTATATTTACTAGCGATCAAAATAGGAATCGCGCGACTAACAATCTGTTCAGAGCAATAATGAGGGTAATCCTGCAAATAGGTACTTAGGCCTTTACTTAGTATGAATGGTGAATAAGCTGCAGCAGCTTCACGTTTACTTAAATTATTATACATGTCTCTAAAATCAGTAAACGTTTGTTTATGATCTGCCATTCTTCCCATTCTTGTGATTAATCTGTATTCAGTTAATGGCCGTATTGAAAGGCTAATATCACGAGTAATTGTTATATCATTATAGTTGGCGGAAAAGTGAAGATCGCCATTACCAAGCTGATCTGTTGCTTTAAAGTTAAATTTTAAAACCCCATCTTTGCCATTAGCCAATTCGATGGTTTTTTTATTATCACTCGTGATTGATAGATTAGGAGTGGTTGAAACTTTAACATTAATAGGAATTACTTTATCACCAATATTTTCAATAAGATTAGTTACGTTTAGTGAAACTTCAAACTCATCATTTGGTGCAGCAAAATATGGGACATTAGGTTGTAAAACAATATCATTATGTACTGTTGTTGACATTTGAGTATGTCCCATTGTTTTGTCACCAACTGATACTGCCATGATACGAATTTTGCCATTAAAATAATCAGGCACTTTATATTCAATGGTTTTATCGCCATCGACATCGATAATACCTGACCAATAAGCTACTGGTTCATCTATTTTCCGTTTAAATGGATTTAAATGATTTGATAAGACATCATCATTATCACCATCACCACCAGGTGCTGAAGCTGTTATTAAATGTCGAAATTCTGGCAATATAAGATCTAAAATTTGCGACGTTCTTACAGATAGTGCTTTTTTGCGTAAGAAGCTATTTAATGGATCTTTCAGTTTATAATTTGAGACTTGCAAAATTCCTTCGTCTACGGCAAATACAACTGCTTTTTGTGGCGTATTTGTGTGTATTGTAATTGGTAGCGTATCTCCAGGTTTTATTAGTGATGGTGCTTGTAATACGATTTTATCGTTAAATTGATCATTTGAAATTTTGAAAGGTATAACACCGTAACTAAGTGGACTCATAAAAATTTCATCAGAATTTGGATCACGAATAAATTGGACATTAATATAACCATTACCACCAATGTCTTTTGGTAGGGTTATTTTTTGTATTGAGCTTGTTGTATCTGTGTGGAACCACTTCCAAGCATACACTTTGTCGCGCTCAATAGTAATAATACCACTACCTACATAAGGAGCTGTGATTGAGACTTCTATTTCATCACCTGGATTATATTGTGCGTCTTTAATTTTTAATGAAAGCTCCGCATTACGGTCTAAATTACGAGTAACATTCGCTTTACCTACAATAGAGTATTTACCTTGGTAAAGTAATTTGTCATCATTATTTTTGATTTGAATAATATAATTACCAGGGTTTTTACTATCTAATTGATACCTAGTTTTATCTTGATTAATCTTAAATGGTTGTTCAGATAGAACCGATTCTTTACGGCGTGATTCATATTTATAAACACCTGAAGATTGTCTAACTAATACCGATAGATATTTTTCTTCAATTAAAACAAGTTTTAGATCAGATAACTCTATTTTTTCTAAAGTCGGATTTATCGCTATAAAATCAATATGACGAACTGAATCCCTGTTAATATATCTTAAATTGCCATCCGCTTTAGCTCCGACTAAATAATCATTTGGTGAAATAAAGGTGCTTGCAGTTGTCGCAACGCTTCGTCCACTATCAGGCTCAAAAACATCGGTTAACATTCTTAGCGTGTAGTTTCCTTCAAAGCTTTGTATATTGTCATTGAGATTGAGTTTTACTATACCGTTTTCATCTGTTGTTTTTTCATCTAATTCAACTTTAAAACTATTTCTTTCACCAGAAATATTTTGGTAGAAATAGTAATCTTCATATTTTTTGAAATAAGGTGTTGATGGTTCAAGAATTAATGTATTTGTGACTCGACGATTAGTTGCATCAGTACCGATTAGGTTTTTGGCTTTAATCTCAGCTTGGATATTTTCAGGTTTTAACCAACCATCTTTTATTTCTGGCAACAACTTAAGAGAAACAGCAGTTTTATCTGGTTCAAATTCACGAACTACAACCGAACTTGAGCCTAATAGGATTCGCGATTCTTCATCATCATTTTTCAAATATAAATTAATATACCAATCACCAGTAGGGGATTCATAGTTAGTTTTATAGCTAAGTTCATTAAAACCTGATTTATTTAGTACAATCGATTTTTTGAGTGCTAGATTGGATTTTGGATCGTAAATTTCTGCTTCTACGGTGATCCCCTCTAAGGAATTAGTCCATTTTTGAGCTCTAACTATGGTACCTATATGGAATGTGTCGCCAGGGCGATAAACACCTCGATCTGAAAAGATGTGAGATCGTAACTCCCCACCTTCAAGGGTTTCACGAATGCCGCCGATATCAAAACGAGATAGATTTAAATTTCTTTCATAACTTTTGATTGGTAAAAATGATAGGTCACGGTCTTTTTCAACAACATATAAAAGAGGCTTGATGCCTTGATAATATTCAGACAATGGCGCAAAACGAACATGACCATTATCATCTGTAGTTTTAGACGTAATAGCAATCCCATTCATGCCTAGAACTGAAACTTTAGCACCGCTAATGGGTTCGCCTGAACTTATTGATTGAATAAAGAGATCATTGGATTGATCAAGTGACTTTTTGGCGATAATTCCTAAATCAGTAACGACAATAAAGCGTGAAGCCATGAACTCATATTTAGTATCTTTTTTATCTTTTCCATAAAGCCTTAACAAAAAGACACCACGATTCTTATTCCCATTTGTGTTAGCTGTTAAGTAACGAGTTAAATCGACATTTGTGTATTTAACTTCTTCAGGAGCACCTGTAACATCTTTAGTTATGCTATATTTTTCAACAAAATGATCATTATCTAATTCGCCAAAATTCATATCGTTAAATTCATAGCTTTCATTAAATGCTACTAAATGTTGAAGCTGTGAAGGGATAACGCGATCTATTTCTAACTTCATCTGCTCTATATTGCGCGATACTATAGGTAGTTTTTTCTCGCCAGATAAAGATAATAAAGAACCTGATGCGGCAAAATCAAGATAAGTTGGGTAACTAGGAACTGTTAATATTGTCTGATAATCTTGTTTTAAAAAATACCCCTCTTGAGAAGATAAAGGTTGATTAACTTCAATATATACCTTTGAGTTTTGTTCAGTTTTAAATTCAAAGCTAATTTGATTCTGATAAGCAAGTTCAGTATCAATTGGTTTTATTGATATTGGAGTTGCTCTTTCGAGTATTTCTGGTGTTACATTGTATTTTGTTTCGTATCTACCAGAAGATCTATTGTAATAGCTTTCACTATAAGAACCATTGTTATTTTCAGGTAATTGCCAAACTTTGATTGCTTTCGATACATCTTCAGATCTTACGGCATGACTTAATGATAAAACTAATACCTGCTGTATTTTTTCATTGCTTTTTTCAACCAATGTAAGCTCTGTTCTTGTAACACTTAAATGATATTTATCTGGTACAGTTACACTATTAGTTATATCATAATTCATTGAGTTACCACCTAAAGTTGATCTAACCCCTTTGTTAATTGTTATTTTTAAATAACCTTCTTTATCAAGTAAGGGAATAGGTGTGCTCTTTATATATGCGATTTTGTCATTATCACCATAGGTTATAGTAAAATCGACATGGTTTAAGAATTCATCATAGTTTTTTTCGTATGAATTGTCAGATTTCTTCTCTTTTTCATAAAGCGATAAAATAATATTTTTTTCAAAGCTTTGCCTATCAACAGGATGACTAAATCTGATTGTATTTATGACGTTCCTAATATTTGTTTCTGTAGGGTTGGAATAAAGCTCACCTCGATTTTTGAAATTATATTCAAAATTAGGAGAAATAAAGGAAAAGGTTGCACTATTTTTTTCTAGTTCGCTATTTTCAGCCAATAATTTTGACTTATCCAATATGACTGTATATTCAATACCAAGTGGCCACTTTCTCTCTTTTGGTGTGAATTTTATTGTTGAATCATTTGACCATATCCATTTTCCCTCAATGTTTGGTGAAATACTAATACCTTCTGTTATTTCATCTTTATTGATTGATTCTAGGGGAATTGGTGGGCGTTTAGCACCGGTGAATTGGATATATATTATATCGTTACTTGTACTTGGTGGGACTAATTTAGCTGAATAGGTATTTATTACTATAGGTGCTGGTTCAATCGGTTTTGGGCGGTTTAAATACCAATGATAGGCATAATTTCCTGAAAAATAAGCAATAAATCCTAAAATAATACTTGCGCTAATTATAGTTTTTATTTTTTTTAATACAGAACCTGTCGCATAGTAAAATCTTTTTGCATCAGGTAACCAACTTGGTGTTGACCATTTAATATCGCCAATAATTGGGCTAAATAGCCAAAAAATTCCTTTTATTAAAATAAATAAAAAAATAAGAAAGGTACTAATTATTTCCCAAGCCTTTTGCAGTATATTAAAAGGTAACAGCAAAATAAATTTGAACAACTCCATTGTTTATTTCCTATTTCTAAAAAAAATTAATGATTTATATAAAATAATTATATTTAAACACATAGTTACCTGAAAGTTTTTGACAACACTTTTTTTGTCTTTTAGTGATAGATGTTAGTCAATTAAAAAATAAACCAAATATAACTTAAGATACTATGATTTCTTACATTTCAAGGCAACCTGTAGCGGAACCTTAATTCATAAAGCTAATAACGCTTTTTTTTATTATATTATTATTTTTTTGCGATAAAAACAGCTCGCATTGGGGCAGGGTAGCCTTCAATTGTTTTGGTTGAATCATCTGGATCTAAAAAGTTGGCCAGAGAATCTGATGTCATCCATTCAGTTTTGCGTTGTTCATCAAAATTAGTTAATGATATATCAACCATTCTTACATCTGAATACCCACATTTTTCCAGCCAATTAATCATTGTAGGAGTAGAAGGTATAAAATAGACATTACGCATTTGTGCATAACGATCACCTGGCATTAACGCTTGATGTAATTCTCCATCAATAACCAAAGTTTCAAGTACTAGTTGTCCACCTTCAACCAATTGATCCTTCAATTGGAATAAATGGTCAAGTGGCGAGCGGCGATGATATAAAACCCCCATTGAAAATACGGTATCAAAAGCATTAAGTTTAGGGAGATGTTCAATTCCAAGTGGTAATAAATGTGCTCGCTGATCGTTACCTAGTAGTTTACGAATAGCTTCAAATTGGCATAGATAAAGCGCCATAGGATCAATTCCGACAGCAAGTTTTGCTCCAGCGCCAATCATTCGCCATAAATGATAACCACTGTTACAACCCACATCTAAAACAATTTTATCTTCTAAACAATCAATATGTTTAATTAAGCGTTCCCATTTCCAATCTGAACGCCATTCTGTATCAATATCAATTCCATACAAGTGGAAAGGGCCTTTGCGCCATGGCATCATATTTTTTAATAATTGTGTTATCCTCTGCCGTTCACCCGTAGAAAGAGGCTCTTTTGATTTCGCTGTGACACTATGTAATAAATCAATTTGATAAGGTGAGATGGATGGTAAATGTTTAATACTGTTTAGCCATTGATTAAAGCGACTATCTATGTTTTGTTTTTGCCAATTTGCGAGTTGTGCAGGTAATACTTCAAGCCAACTACTAAGTCTATTTTTTGCGATAATCTGGTAAAAATCACCAAAATCAATCATTCTGTTATCCTTTATCAATTACGCTTAAATTAATCTGTTATTTTATGGCAATAATAGATCCAAAATTAAAACATTGGAACCAAGTGTCAATGTGTTTAAAACCAGCTTTAGATAGTCGCTGTTTATGTGTTTCGATAGTATCTGTTAGCATGACGTTTTCCAGCATGTTACGTTTTTGACTGATTTCAAGCTCACTATAGCCGTTAGCACGTTTAAAATCATGATGCATATTAAATAGTAATTCATCAATGCAGGTATCACTAAAACTAAATTTTTCAGATAGGACTAAAATGCCATTTGGTTTTAACGCATTATAGATATTATTTAAAACACGTTGACGATTTTCAGGAGTTAAAAATTGTAAGGTGAAGTTGAGTACAACCATTGATGCGTTTTGCATGTTAATATGGCAAATATCATCACAAATTACGTCTACAGGTGTGCTTGATTTGTAGGATTCAATATGCCGCTTACAACGTTCAACCATTGGCTGAGAATTATCAACCGCAATAATATGGCAATTTTCTTGGTTGACATTGCGTCGAATAGATAATGTAGCAGCGCCTAATGAACAACCTAAATCATAAATCATTGAATTAGGTTGTACAAATCTTTCGGCTAGCATGCCGATCATCGAGATAATATTAGAATAACCAGGAACAGATCGCTGCACCATATCAGGAAAAACTTCGGCAACTTTCTCATCAAAAGTCCAATCCCCCAATTTTTCAATAGGTGTGATGAATAATTGGTCTTTTTTAATATCCATAAAAAGTTATTGGTACGAAAAAAAATAATTTTGTTATCATATCATTATTCGTCTTCAATTGTTCAGATAATTATGAGTTTTATTTATTTTTCTATTTTATTTATGATGATAGTGATCAGTATTTTAATGATTGCTTATTTAGGTAAACGATGGGCATTTTGGTTCAATTTTCATTTTACTGGTTATTCTAAAATCATCTATTGGTTAATTGTTGCAATTGCTGGATTATCACTGGTGCTTTCTAGGGCATTAGATGGTATTTTTAATAAGCTATCTCTGATTTTTAATATTATTTTTGCTGGATTTTTGTGTAGTATTTTTATTTTATTGATTTTTGATGCGATCTATTTGCTCTGCAAAAAAAAATTAAAGCCTAACTTACTGCTTAGAATTGTTTATGTAAGTTTAGTTTTTTCACTATTTTATTACAGCCATGAAATGGCAATTAGTCCGAAAACCGTTTATTATCAAGTAAAAATAGATAAACCTGCTCATGTTGAAAATCTGCGTATTGTGCAGCTTAGTGATATTCATATTAATGAATTAACTTCGAGTGGATTTATTCAGCAAATGATAGATAAAGTAAATCAATTAAATGCAGATTTTATTGTAATTACAGGTGATACATTAGATAAACGTTTGGCGCCCTTTACTGAACAAGGTTTTGATAAACAATTTCAGCAATTAAAATCGAAACATGGTACCTACGTTATTTTTGGAAACCACGAATATTTAAATACTAGAAAACAAAATAATAGCGAAGAGGATATTATTAATGCTTTTAAGCAAGCAAAAATGAAGGTTTTAAAAGATGATATTGTATACCTTGATGATATAGGAATTACATTAATTGGGCGAGATGATTTTTCTTCTGTGCTTTATGATGTGAAAAGATCCACATTAGCTGAGTTGATGATGTTTGCTGATAAAAATACACCCGTTATTTTATTAGATCACCAACCCAAAGATCTTACTGAACCAGCAAATTTAGGTGTTGATTTAATGATTTCTGGGCATACTCATGCTGGGCAAATATTTCCAATTAACCTTATTGAAAAATTAATGTATAAAAACGCTTATGGTTTGTATCAAAATGAAGATAATAACTTTACTAGCATAGTAAGTAGTGGATATGGTTTTTGGGGACCACCTATTCGCTTAATGACTCGCTCTGAAATTGTGGTGATTGATGTTGTATTTAAAAAAAGTACACAATAAATAGATTTATCTAAATAGGAATTTTACTTTGTCTTATCAACTTATTGTTAATAATGATCAGCTAACTGAGTTTTGTTCAAAAATCGAAAAAAGCTCAGCGATTGCATTAGATACAGAATTTGTACGTACGTGTACATTTTATCCACATTTAGGGCTATTGCAGGTCTTTGATGGAAAACATGCTGCATTAATTGATCCAATCACTATTAGTGATTGGCAAGATTTTTTAACGATCTTAAAAAATCCTAAAATTGAAAAGTATTTCCACTCGTGCAGTGAAGATATCGAGGTTTTCCTTTATTACTTTGGAATGGTGCCGACTCCTATTATTGATAGCCAAATATTGGCTTCTTTTTTAGATAATCCGTTAAGTTCTGGTTATGCCAGTCTAGTAAAAAAATATTTAGAAGTAGAGCTAGATAAAAGTGAAACTCGAACAGACTGGTTAAAACGACCATTAACCGAAAAACAGTGTGAGTACGCTATTAATGATGTGTTATATCTTTTTCCATTGGTAAACATTCTAAAATCACAATTAACCGAAAATGATTATTTGCAAGCCGCTTATCAAGAGTGCCAAATGGCGGTGGCTCGTAAATGTACAGTGATAGATCCAAACAATGCTTATCTAAATATTAAAAATAGTTGGCAATTGAAAGGGAAAAGTCTAGGTCAATTGTATAAATTAGCAAGTTGGCGATATAAATTGTCCAAAGAGCAAGATATCGCTTTAAATTTTGTTATACGTGAAGAAGTTTTGTGGAAAATAGCACGTTATTTACCCTCTTCATTAGCTGAACTTGATAAATTAGGGATGAAAGGTAAAGAAATTCGTTTATATGGGCAAAAAATTCTCGATATTTTATCTGAACCGATACCCGAGGTACCACTTATTCGTAGAATTAATACTTATCCCGATTTCAAGAAGATCTCGGATGAATTAAAAAAAGCGGCTCAAATCATTTCATCAAAAACAGGGCTTAATCAAGATTTGTTACTTTCACGGCGATTAATCAATCAATATATTAAATGGAAAATTGATAAAAAAGGTGACGTACCAGAAATACTAACTGGTTGGCGTCAACCCTTGTTTAGTGAATATTGTTTGTGACATCAGTATGCTATTTTTGAAAAGAGTTTAGGCTAGCTCGCTTAACATTGATTCAACAATTAAGGACGATTGTGTGGCTGCAAGTTTTAAAAATGACTGAAAATCCATTGCAGATTCATTATCACCATTATCTGAGATTGCTCTTACCACTACAAACGGTACCTTAAATAGCCAGCAGACATGCCCAATTGCTGCGGCTTCCATTTCTACTGCTATGGCATTTGGAAAGGTTTGTTTGATTCGTTCTAATGTATCTTTACCATTAATAAATGCATCACCACTACCAATTGAGCCTTCAACTGCATTAACACCTTGTTTTTTTATACATGATTTGGCTAATGATTGATATTGTTGGCTTGCTTCAAATACAACTGGGCAACCGGACATTTGCCCTGGTTTATAACCAAAAGCGGTTAAATCGACATCATGATAAAATACGTCTTTTGATACGATAATGTCACCAATATTGAGTTCAGTTGAAAGTCCTCCAGCTGAACCGGTATTAATAACGGCATCAACCTTGTAATTATTTAATAATAATGTTGTGCCTGAAGCTGCGGCTACTTTACCAATGCCTGATTGAAGTAGAACTATTTCACAACCGGCAATTTGACCAAGGTGAAAATCACAACCTAAATGGCGTTCAACTTGATAATGGGTAATTTTACTTTTTAAGATGGCAACTTCTTCTTCCATTGCAGCAATAATAGCGATTTTCATACGATCCTCTGGCTTATTTTGGGTAACTTCTATTTAAGTGTGATATCATAATTGCAGAAGATTAGCTTGACAATATGTGAATAAAACGGAGATAAAAATTGAAAACAATTTTTATTACAGGCTGTTCAAGTGGAATAGGACTTATTTCAGCCATTGCATTAAAAAAACGTGGTTATCGTGTTATTGCGTCTTGTCGCAAAAAGTCTGACCAGCAAAAATTAATTGAACAAGGATTTGAAACCGTATTACTTGATTTAGATGATCCTGATTCTGTTCATTTAGCCGCTAAAGAAGTGTTAACTATGACAGGCGGACAATTATATGCATTATTTAATAATGCCGGCTTTGGAGTATATGGGCGATTAGCAACAATTAGCCGAGAGCAGTTAGAGTCACAATTCTCAACCAATTTCTTTGGTGTACATCAGTTAACTCAGTTACTACTTCCTGCAATGCTTGCAGAAAATGAAGGACGTATTATTCAAACCAGCTCAATTGTTGGCATTGTTGCCACTCCTGGTAGAGGAGCTTATTCAGCAAGTAAATATGCTTTAGAAGCATGGTCTGATGTACTAAGATTAGAATTAGCTAATACCAATATCAAAGTTAGTTTAATTGAACCTGGGCCATTAAAAACGTATTTTTCAAATAATGTTAATCAAATAGAAAAAGAAAATATTGTAAAAAATCCACCTATTGCCAAACGATTTACGTTACCGCCAGAAGCTTTGTTACCTTACTTATTTCATGCGCTTGAGCATAGAACTCCCAAAATACGTTACAGGGTAACAAAAGTAACAAAAATAGCGGCTATTGCTAAACGTTTGCTTCCTGATAGATTAATGGATAGAATTTTAAAAAATAAATAATGAATCAAAGTATTCTTAGGACATAATATGCAAAATCAATTTATTTTTGATGTTAATGAACAAAATATTCAAGAGATTATAAAAAGATCTTCTCAATCCCCTGTGTTGTTTTATTTTTGGTCATCAAGAAGTCCCAATTATGAAGCAATGACTCAAACTTTAACTAAATTAGCTAATGAACATCATGGTCAATTTATTTTGGCAAGTGTTAATTGCGATGAAGAGCAAATGCTGGCTGCTCAATTTGGTTTGCGGGCCATTCCAACTGTTTATTTATTTCAAAATGGTCAACCTGTTGATGGCTTTCAAGGTCCTCAATCCGAAGAAACCATTAAAACTTTTTTAGAAAAAGTGCTACCAAATGAAGATGAGCTTAAATTAATTGAAGCACAAAATTTATTTCATGAAGCTAAATATGAAGAAGCATTACCACTGTTACGGCAAACCTGGAAATCATTAACCGATCATTTGGGTAAACCGAGAACCGATATTGCATTAATGCTAATAAAATCACAAATTGAACTTAAACAGCTAAGTGAAGCAAAAGAAGTGCTGGCAACTATTCCGCTACAAGATCAAGATTCAAGCTATCATGGATTACAAGCCGAAATTGAATTACTTGAACAAGCGGCTAATTCACCAGAACTACAACAATTACAGGCAGAATTTGCTCAACATCCTGATAACGTTGAACTAATGATTCAATTGTCTTCCCAATTAATGCATGTAGGACGTCATGAGGAAGCATTAGAGTTGTTATTCAAACCATTGACAAAAGATCTTAATGCTGGTGACGGGCAAGTGAAGAAAACATTACTCGATTTATTGGCGGCATTAGGAACAAGTAATCCGTTAGCTAGTAGTTATCGACGTAAATTGTATACTTTATTATATTAAGATTTATGAAATTTAAACTGGAACAAATTTTAAGCGTTTACTTATAGGTTTATTGTTTTTGCTAAGTATAAACAGTGGGTTTGCTATTATATGTGCTTCTTATGTTCGTTCTCTAAAAAAAGATATACATAGAAGTAAAATCGATGAACTAAATAAAAAATTAGCACAAAAAAATTCGAATATAAAAATTATTGATAGAGACTTATAAAGTTAAACGATTCAACAATAAGCTATTGTTGAATCGTTTTTATTTAGTGTTCAATAATTCGAGGGAAGTTTTCATTACTACGCAATGTTAAGACTTCAACTCCATTATCAGTAACTAAAATAGTATGTTCATATTGAGCGGAAAGTCCATGATCTTTGGTTTTAACTGTCCAGCCATCTTTCATGGTACGAGTACGCCAATCACCCGTATTTATCATTGGTTCAATGGTAAAGGTCATTCCTGGTTTTAAAATTACACCGCCGTCATCAGCATCATAATGTAAAACTTGAGGTTCGTCATGATAGACTTCACCAATACCATGACCACAGTATTCTCTAACAGATGAAAATCCAAATTTATCAACATGTTTTTGAATGGTTTTACCAATTTCTTTTAGACGGATACCTGGTTTTATAATTCTAATTGCTGCATATAGACTTTCTTGCGCTACTTGACACAGTTTTTCACCAACAATTGTCGGTTTACCTGCTATGTACATTCTGGATGTATCACCATGATAGCCATCTTTAATAACTGTCACATCAATATTTAGAATATCGCCATCTTTTAACTTTTTGTCAAAACTTGGAATACCATGACAAACCACATCATTAATTGAAATACAACTGGTGTGTTGATAACCATGATAACCAATATTAGCCGGAATAGCCTTTTGGACATTGACGATATGTTCATAACAGATCTTGTCTAGTTCACCTGTAGTAATACCAGGTTTAACATAAGGCTCTATCATTTCTAAAACTTCAGCAGCGAGTTTGCCTGCTATACGCATTTTTTCAATTTCAGCAGGGGTTTTTAACTTTATAGACATTAATTTTTTCCTTTAATATTAATGACAATATCCTATCATACAGCACTATTTCGTCAAATTATACCAGAGAATTAATTATACCTTTTTCTTATATTCCTATAATTTTTTTGTAAAAAAGTTTCAGGAAAATATATGTTTTAGTATAAAATTCAAAACTATTATTATATTCGTTCGATATTCTGTATATAATTATACCCATTATAAAAAAGGCTTTAATCGCAATGCAATGTCACTTTTACCAACAAAAAAAGTGTTTATCTTGCCAATGGATAGAACATCCTTATCATGTACAACTGGCAGAAAAACAAAATAAGTTATTACAAAAATTAATCCAATTTAAACCAAACAAGGTTGAAGAACCTTTTGCTAGTCATGAAACCGCTTTTCGTAATAAAGCAAAGATGGCAGTGTTAGGTAGTGTTGAAAAGCCCGTTTTAGGTATACAAACGGGGAATGAGGCCGTCGATTTATGCGATTGTCCTCTTTACTCAAACAGTATGCAAAATATCTTAAAACTTGTTCGAACTTTCATTCGTAAACAAGGGCTTATTCCTTATAATATTAATAAGCGTAAAGGGGAGTTGAAATTTGTTATAATTACTGAAAGTAAAATTGAGAGTACGAGCAACTTTATGTTGCGATTTGTTTTAAAATCACACAAGTTTGTTGCTAAAATAAATGATTCTATTAAACAATTACAAGACAAAATTCAAAACTTAGACGTAATCTCGATAAATATTCAACCAAATCATGCGGCTATTTTAGAAGGTGAAGAAGAAATAGTCTTAACTGATAATTCATTTCTTCCGATAACTTTAAATAACACTCCTCTTTTTATTAAACCTAAAAGCTTTTTTCAAACAAATCCATATGTTGCCAGCAGCCTTTATAAAACAGCAAGTGACTGGGTCACAGATTTACCTATTCATTCTATTTGGGATATGTTTTGTGGGGTAGGTGGTTTTGGGTTAAGTTGTGCTAACCTTGTTGCTGAGAAAAATATTAGCCTTACAGGTATTGAAATTAATTCAGACGCAATAGAGTGTGCAACTAGATCAGCAAAAAAATTAGGTTTTAAACAATTAAACTTCAAAGCATTTGACGCAACACAATACGCTACAGCTCAAAAAAATGTACCGGATTTAGTTTTACTAAATCCCCCAAGACGAGGGGCAGGTAAAGTACTTATGCAGTATTTGAAACAAATGGCACCTAATTATATTATGTATTCAAGTTGTAACTTATTTTCATTAGTTGATGATTTAATGTTACTGCCAAATTATCAAATCCAAAAAGTAAAATTATTTGACATGTTTCCGCATACTTCACATATGGAAGTATTAGTTTTATTGCAACGATTATAAATAAAATAGATTTATGATAAATATTATATGTGCTATTTCCTATCCATGAAATAGCTGTTATTTTTTTAAGTGGCCATGTATTTAAGATCGAATTTTTTGTAATAAAAATAGTAAATTATAGTTTTTAGGATTGCTATGTTACGGCGTATAATACTAATTTATTCCAAGTGTTGTCATAAATTAGCCCATCGCATAATTTTAAATTATGTTAATATAAATATTAAATAACTACATTTTGAGGAAGCGCAAAATATGATTCCTGATGTCTCAAAAGCACTTAGTTGGTTAGAAAAACACTACACCATTTTACAAGGTATTCAACGTGGTATTGAACGAGAAACTTTACGTATTTTGCCTGATGGATCATTGTCAAAAACGCCATTTCCTTCAAAAATTGGTGCTGCGTTAACCCACCCTTGGATAACAACTGATTTTGCCGAATCAATGTTAGAATTTATCACGCCAGTTAATACTAATATTGATTATATGTTGACGTTTTTGCGCGATTTGCATCGTTATGCTAGCGTAAATATTGGTGATGAAATGATGTGGCCTTTAAGTATGCCTTGTTTTGTTGCAAACGAAAAAGATATTATTCTTGCTCAATATGGTACTTCTAATGAAGGCCGCTTTAAAACGATTTATCGTGAAGGATTGAAAAATCGCTATGGTGCAATGATGCAGACCATTTCAGGTGTTCACTATAATTTTTCACTACCAACCGCATTTTGGCAAGCAAGAGAAGGGGTTAAAAATACCGAAGAAGGTAAAGCTGTAATTTCTGAAGGTTATTTTACCTTAATACGAAATTATTATCGTTTTGGTTGGGTTATTCCTTATTTATTTGGTGCATCGCCATCAATGTGTTCTTCATTTATTCAAGATCCAGTTAAAGCACAAGCCTTTATTGAACAAACAAATGGCAACTGCTATTTACCTTATGCAACTTCTTTAAGATTAAGTGATATTGGATACACCAATAATGCTCAAAAACAGCTTGGTATTACTTTTAACCATTTAAATACATATGTTGAGGGACTAAAACGTGCAACGCGCACAAAGTCTGTAGATTTTGCTAAGTTGGGAATTAAAGCGGATGGGCATTATCGCCAATTAAATGATAATGTATTACAGATTGAAAATGAGTTTTACGCACCTATTCGACCTAAACGAGTGCCAATGGCAGGGGAATCTCCATCGGATGCACTTTTGCGTGGTGGTATTGAGTATATTGAAGTAAGAGCATTAGATGTTAATCCATTTTCGCCAATAGGAATTACTGAAGATCAAATACGTTTTATAGATCTATTTTTAATTTGGTGTGCACTAGCACCAGCACCAGAGATGAGTAGTAAAGAACTTGAATGTGCTAAATTGAATTGGAATAGAGTCATAATAGAAGGGCGAAAACCAGGACTTGAGATTGGTATTGGCTGTGAAAGTAATCGAGAGCCATTATCTAAAGTTGGTCACGAATTATTTAAAGATTTGTTACGTGTTGCTGATGTTTTAGATCATCAAGATGATATGCAGCGTTATCGTAATGTTTGTGAACGTCTAGATTTAATGTTTGATCAACCAGAATTAACTTTATCAGCAAGAACGTTGCAAGCGATAAGTGATTTAGGTACAGCTGAATTTGGTTTAGCTTTAGCAAATCAATATAAAAAACAACTTATGGTAGAACCTTTAGCATTATTAACTGAAGGTGATTTTGTACAACAACGACATTTATCTATTGAGAAACAGATAAAGAAAGAGCAAGGAGATACTTTATCTTTTGATGAATATTTGGAAAAATTGAACGCCAAAAATGTTTAAAAAGCGCTGTTATACTTTACGTTATCAGGCAGATAACAAAGTTGAGTTGGTTTTACCTAATCAATCAATAATAGTTAATACGCCATTAATTGATCAAACATCGTTTTCTATTTTAGTTTGGAATATTTTTAAACTAAAAAGGGCTGATTGCATTGATATACTCAAAAACTATGTTGATAAGACTAAACTTATTTTGTTACAAGAAGCTCAAACAACATCGCCGTTACTAAATTTTATTTCACAGCACAATAAAATTGCGGATCATGTTCCAGCATATTGTTTTAACGATATTTATGCTGGAGTCATGACAATTTCAGACTCTTTGCCAACCTCACTTTTTTCTTTTAGAGAAAAAGAACCATTAATCCGTGTCCCTAAATCTGCTTTAATTACTATTTATCCTATTAGCAATTCCAAACAACAGTTATTAGTTGCTAATATTCATGCCGTAAATTTCAGTATTGGTGTGAAAGTTTATCGCCAGCAAATACACATGCTATTAAATCATATAAAAGAGCATACTGGTCCAGTGATTTTGGCCGGTGATTTTAATGCATGGAGTCGGCAACGATTAAATTTGTTGTATCATTTTGTCCGTTCAATTGAACTTAAGCCGGTTAATTTTTCAGTAGATGTTCGAAAGAGATTTATGGGCAGACCACTTGATTTTGTTTTTTATCGAGGATTACAACTTAATGCGGCTGAAATTATTAGCACAACCGCATCAGATCATAATCCTTTATTAGTAAATTTTAGATTGGATTTGCGTTGACAAGATTAATTGTCAACATATCACCTTCTTGAACTCTAGAATTCTTTAGATTATTCCATTGCAAGATATCGGTAATTTTCACACGATAATTTTGAGCTATAGAGTAGAGGCTATCTCCTGCTTTAACAAGATAAACAATCTTTTTTACATTTTTGGAAAAACTATCCTTACTTACTATACTGTTACTTTGAATAAAACTTGTTCTAAATTCAAACGCCATATTAGAACGAGGAGTATCTTGTAAAAGTTCTGTAATTTCATTCACAACAAGGTTTTCTGCTTGTAGCTTTTTGAATAAACTTTTAGCATGAGCATAAGGAACAAGCAAATGGAAAGGGCCATTTACTGTTTGTTGCACATATCCAGCATTATAAGTAGCTAACTCATCAAGTGATAGTTCTGAGTATTTAGCAATTTTAGCAAGAGAAATATTTTTTGATATATCAATTCTAACGAGTGAATTTTCATAATTACAATCAGGTAATTTAATTCCATATCGTTTATTATTCTTAACAATATCAATAATTGCTAAAATTTTAGGCACATAGTGCATAGTTTCTGTTGGTAAGTCTAGCGACCAATAATTAATTGGTAAACCTTTAGCCTGATTTCTCTCAATGGCTTTTCTTACTCTACCTTCACCTGCATTATAAGCAGCCAAGGTTAATAGCCAATCACCATCAAAACGCTTATTTAAATTTTGTAAAAGTGAAATAGCTGAATTAGTCGATGCAATTAGATCTCGACGAGCATCAAACGAACTACTTCGCTGTAGTCCATACTCTTTAGCTGTAATAGGAACAAATTGCCATAATCCTGCAGCTTGAGCAGAGGATGTAGCAAGTGGGTCATAAGCGCTTTCAATAAGAGGAATTAAAGCTAGCTCAGCAGGTAAGTTATTTTTATGAAGCTGATTAATAATGTAATAAACATAAGGCTCTGAACGTAACGCAACGGCTTCAAAACCTTTAGGATTACGTAATAATCGTTCTCTTTCCGCGCTAACGCGACTATTTTCTGGAACATTAGCCTCAATCTGATTCAGCATATATTGCCATGGATTTTGAGTGATAGATACATAATTACTGGAACTATTTGTATTATTAGCTGTGTTTTTTGAATACTTTATTCTAACAACAGGATTATATCGTGGTCCATGATGCTGACATGCGATTAAAAACAAACATAACGCTGTAAATATTAATAACTTTTTCATTAGTCCGTAAATTTTACCTAAATTAAGATTAGCATTATACCTAAAAAATATCTTTTTGGCTTCTAAAAAAAACAAACAATTCTAATTCATTATTAATTTTGAACTTATTTTGTAATTTAGTTTCATAACATCGTAAAAATAAATTAATTTTTTTTTCGTCAGATAAATTAGACGGTAATGTTATTAATTTATTAGAAATCGAATCTAAATAGCTTTCGATATTTTTGTCATCGGGCAGCATTTGGGACGCAAATGCTAAATTTGATAAAGTATATTCATGACCTGCACAGATTAAAGTATCATTAGGCAGTTGTTTTAATTGTTTTAAAGAATTTAACATTTGTTCATGAGTCCCTTCAAAAATCCTTCCACAACCGGCTGAAAATAAAGTATCTCCGGAAAATAAATAGGGCCTGCAATAATATGCCAAATGACCAAGAGTGTGCCCTGGTACTTCTATAACTTCAAAACTAAAATCACCAATACATACTTTATCTTGTTTGATAAGATAATTAATTGGTAAATTGATTTCACTTGGACCGTAAACATCAATATCTTGATATTGAGCTTTTAATTCGTTTACTCCTCCAGTGTGATCAATATGGTGATGAGTAAGTCAAATTCCAAGGGGTATTAATTTATGCTTATTAATATAATTAATAACAGGTTCGGCTTCCCCAGGATCGATAATTATGGCTTGGTTACTGGCATTGGTTAGAATCCAAATATAATTATCCTTTAAGGATGCAATGCTATGTAGTTTATACATTTTAATTTTTTACCATTAATTATAAATTATGTCGTTAAAAGCAAATAAACTTTTTAAAATTGAATAAAAATATTTAATTAATACATTAACCATTTATGCATTGTTCAAATATAGTATCTTGTAGTGTAGGGGATTGAGCTTGTGTTTTAGCTATAATGTCACAACGCTCGTTTTCAATATGTCCAGCATGACCCTTTACCCAAATCCACTCAATTTTGTGAGTTTGTACTACTTGATCAAGCCTTTTCCATAAATCAACATTTTTTACTGGTTTTTTGTTGGCGGTCTTCCAACCATTTTTTTTCCAACCATGTATCCAATTAATAATTCCATTTCGCAAATATTGACTATCAGAATATAATTCAATTTGACAAGGCTGCTTTAATTGCTCTAAAGCAACAATTGCAGCTAATAATTCCATACGATTATTCGTAGTTTTAAAAAAACCTTCTGATAATATTTTTTCGTTTGTTTTATATTTTAAAATTGCAGCATAACCACCAGGACCGGGGTTACCTAGGCAAGAGCCATCAGTATATATTTCAATTTTTTTTAACATCTTTTTAATTTCATTTATGACTATTTAAATTTTTTATTAATTCATTTACTGTAATTCTGTGACTTAAATAAATTAAGGACTATATTAATTTTTGAATGTATCAACTTTAAGGGATTTTGGTGCTAGACTATACCACTAAATAAAAGTTTTTCCCAACGATTGATATAAAAGAGAAGAAAGTGATCCATAATTCTACACGACAAATTGTATTAGATACTGAAACGACAGGTATGAACCAAGAAGGTAATAATCATTATGAAGGACATAAGATTATTGAAATTGGCGCTGTTGAAATTATTAATCGACGTTTAACTGGTAACCATTTTCATGTTTACATAAACCCCGAACGCTTAATTGATGAAGATGCATTTAAAGTGCATGGAATCAGTGATGATTTTGTTAAAGATAAACCTATATTTAAAAATGTTGCTCACGATTTTATTAAATTTATAGATGGTGCCGAGTTAATTATCCATAATGCATCATTTGACGTAGGTTTTATGGATTATGAATTTCGTCTTTGTGGTCTGGATTTTAAAACAGCTGATCATTGTATTATTACTGATACCTTGGCTATCGCAAGGCGTTTGTTTCCAGGTAAACGTAATAATTTAGATGTGTTATGTGAACGTTATCAGATAGATAATTCCCACCGAACATTGCATGGTGCATTATTAGATGCTGAGATTTTAGCTGAAGTCTATTTAGCTATGACAGGTGGGCAAACGACATTGTCTTTTAGTTCTGAAGATAATAACTCATCTTTATCAGAATCTAATTCAATTAAAAGAGTAGAACGTAATGGTGTGCCTTTGAAAGTAATCAGAGCCACAGGACATGAACTTTCTGAACATGAGATTATTTTAAAAAAAATTGACAAAAAAAGTGGGGGAGCATTGTGGAATATAAATTAATGATTGTTTTGTATTCAATTGATCGTATATTTTAAAAATTTTATTGACGAGAATAAAAATAATCTTTAATATCACGCCTACTTTAACGTTTCGACGTTAAAGCTATCAAATAAAGCGGAGCGGTAGTTCAGTTGGTTAGAATACCTGCCTGTCACGCAGGGGGTCGCGGGTTCGAGCCCCGTCCGTTCCGCCAATTCAAATTTTTTAATTGCACTTTTATAATATAATCAACGTCGCCATAATTGTATTGAATTGAATACTTAAACCTTTCTAAGTCACATATTAATAATATTTAAAAAATGGCTTTTTATAATTATAGGTAGTACTTTATTTTTATTGGGGACAGTTAGTATTTTCGTGCCGCTCCTACCAAAAGTGCTTTTTTATTTATTAACGACCTATTTTTTGAACAATATCTCAGATCGTCTTTATAGCTATTTTACTGATAATCATTACTATCAAACTTATATATAAAAAAAGAAAGCAACAAAAATAAATTTGTTTGAAATGTTAGCAATGGTCTTAATTGTATATGTAAATACCTTTTATTTTATTATTTTAGGAAAAACTAAGAATGCAGTAGGGTATATAGGCAGTAAAAAATTACAGGGTAAGTTACCCTGTAACAAATGTGAGCCTAACTGTAAATAATTTTATTTAAGATTTTTCTTAATTTCTATAGCAAGCATTGGGTTCCACATGGCACCCGTAGCACTCATGACCGCATCTGCGCCATTATCGATAAACTGACGATAATGTTCACTAGAACTAACACCACCAACACCAACAATAACAAATTTTAGATCCATTTCTTTTCGATATTTAGCTAATCTACTTACCATATCTAAACCAGCCCAACGAATTGCATCTCCACAGACACCGCCTTCTTTTCTATTTTCCCCTAAGGCAGGATTACCTTTAGCATCAACTGGTTTAGCGGACAGTGTGTTAATTGTACTTAAGCCGTCGATAATAGAACCGACACGAGTCAATAAAGAAACGATCCTTTTATCATCAGGGAAATAGGCTAGTTTTAAAATAAGTGGGCGATCAGGAACAGCTGTTTTAATAGCGTTAACAATTCGTTCGACTTTATCTATATCAAAGCAAAGTAGTTTACTTGCTCCTTCGTTTGGGCAACTTAAATTTGCTTCAAGAATAGGCGCATTGGTTTCTCTAACTAATTTTGCAGCTAAAGCATAATCGTTTTCTATTGCTTCATTGCTTTGCGTCCCCTGAAAACTACCAATTACATATTGCCCATGACCTGCAGATTTTACTGCATCAGCCATATCTGGTTGCCAAATATCTGGAGAAAAAGAAGGAACCCCAAAAGAGTTGGTAATTGATAGAGGTTGATTGTAAGCAGTATCAGCTAATACTGTATCTAAATTACACGATAATTTACCTTTAGGATGAACTGATAACACATTCGGTAATGGATGGCATTTATGTAGTTTGGTTCGAACTGTTTTATATACGCATAAATCAAATCCATAGGCAAATGCGGCTTTAATGTAGTTTGCATTCAATAAAGGACCTGCCGGTATACCAAATGGTAAATTAACGTCATGGTTTAAAAATTTTGAAGATTTTGTTGGGATTTGCTCAGCTTTATCTAATTGTGTAAAAAGCCCAAATGGTCCTTGAGCATAATTATCTTCGTAGCTTATAGAAGGATTATAAAAAGGTGTTAAAGATTCCATACTATCTCCTGATCATGCATGTTCTTAAAGTGAAGTTGGGTATTAAGTTGTAATAAAAATTAAATGAATAAGGTTTTAGAGCCAAAAAAAATCCTCCATAAGGAGGATTAAGAAATAGGAACAATAGAGAGTAGAAAGATGGGGTAGATTCAGAACTGCTAATTGGAATTGAAGACATTAAGTTATTCTCTATTGTATAAATTTGTACACATTTTATCTGAATAAAATTAAAGTTCAATATAAAAATCATAAAAATATTTAACTAAATGAAAAGGTTATAGTATTTTTTTCTAGATTTTAAATCATAAATCCGACAATATAATCTCTCTAAAATACCCAAAATAAGCATGATCTTATCCTATTTATCGTGATAATTTTATAATTGCTTAATAACACTAAAAAAATTTCTGTCTAAAAAATGATACTTGTTGTTATTAATGTAGATAATCCATGTGGAGAGTAACTATTGTTAATGTTATCATAATTAAAAAGTTTAAATACTAGCGAGTAGGTATATAAAAATGAAAAATGAACATATTTTTAGTCCAATAACTTTACCTAATGGCGTTGAACTAAAAAATCGTATAATGATGGCCCCAATGACAACTTGTTCTGGTTTTTATGATGGTTCAGTTACTCAAGATCTAATTGAATATTATCGTGTACGATCTGGTGAAATAGGGACAATTATTGTTGAATGTGGATTTGTTGATAATAAAGGATTAGCTTTTCCTGGTGCAATTGGTTTAGATAGTGATGACAAAATTGAAGGATTAGCAAAGATTGCGAAGGCAATCAAAGAAAAAGGCTCCAAAGCAGTAATTCAAGTTTACCATGGAGGGCGAATGGTTGAGCCAAAATTAATTGGTGGACAATCGCCTGTGGGGCCAAGTGCAATAGCAGCACCACGCCCTGGTGCAGCAACACCAGTAGCACTAAGCGCTGATGAAGTTGATGAAATGATCGAAAAATTTGGCCAAGCAGTGCGACGCGCTATCCAAGCTGGATTTGATGGTGTTGAAATTCATGGTGCCAATACTTACCTTATTCAGCAATTCTATTCACCAAATTCAAATCAACGAGATGATAAGTGGGGGGGAAGTCGTGATAATCGTACTCAATTCCCTTTAGCCGTCTTAGATATCACTCATAGTATGGCAAAACAATATGCATCCCCAGAGTTTATCGTTGGTTATCGCTTTTCTCCAGAAGAATTAGAAATCCCAGGCATTCGTTTTGATGACACAATGTATTTGCTTGAAAAATTGGCCCTAAAAGGGCTTGATTATGTCCATTTCTCAATGGGAACAACGCTTAGATCGTCGATTGTTGATACTCAAGATCCAACTCCATTAATTAAAAAATTTGTTGCGATGCGTTCACCAATTTTATCAAAAATTCCTGTTGTAGGTGTCGGTAATGTTGTTAATCAAAGTGATTTGGATAGTGCCATCGACAATGGCTATGATTTAGTTGCGGTTGGTCGAGCTTGCATTGCTTATCCTGATTGGGTTAGTCGCATAAAGAAAGGTGAAAAACTAGAGCTATTTATCAATAGTGATAAACGTGAAGATCTGAATATCCCAGAACCTCTATGGCATTTTTCTCTCGTTGAAAGTTTAATTCGTGATGTGAATCTTAATATTAAAAAATTCAAACCGGGAAATTATCAAGAAAAAGTTAATGACGAATCTTACGAATTCCTTATTAATGTGGAATTAGCTAAAGACTTTATAAAAGATATGGAATTGGTAAATGCTAAAGAGTTTGATAGTAACATTCTAGATAATTTTTCGATCATTAAAAATAGAATTATTGATTCAAATAGCCCTCATGTTGATACCATTTCTGGCGCAACAACTCAATGCGAAGCCTTCAAAAAAGCTGTGACCAAAGCAATAGCCAAATCTAACAGAGAAGCGATTCTTGCGGAAGGTGGTGATCCTAATGACCAATCTTTTGATGTTGTGGTTGTTGGTAGTGGTGGTGCAGGGCTTACTGCTGCGATCCAAGCTCATGATCTTGGTGCAAATGTGGTTATTGTTGAACAAATGTCTGTAATTGGTGGTAATACCAATAAAGCTTCAGCTGGTATGAATGCGGCAGAAACCAAATTCCAAAAACTCAAAGGTATTACAGATAGTAAAGAACTCTTTTATAACGAAACGATGATAGGCGGAAAAAATAAAAATAACCCTGATTTATTACATTATTTTGTTGAAAATGCACCAAATGCCATTGATTGGTTAGATGAAAATGGTATTGAATTAAGTGGTATTACAACAACTGGTGGAATGAGTATTGATCGAACTCACCGTCCTGAAAGTGGTGCTGCAGTAGGTGGTTTCTTAATTAGTGGCCTAGTTAAAAACATCAATAAGCGTGGTATTGATGTTATGCTTGATACTGTAGTTACTGAAATTATGACAGAAAATAATAAAGTGGTTGGTGTTAAAGTTTCAGAAGAAGATGGCTCAAATCACGTAATAAAAACAAAAGTAGTTATTATTGCAACTGGTGGGTTTAGTGCCAATACCACAATGGTTGAAAAATATCGACCCGATCTTAAAGGTTTTGTCACCACTAATCACAAAGGCGCTACTGGTTCAGGCATTATGTTATTGGAAAAACTTGGTGCAGGAACCGTTGATATGGGAGAGATTCAAATCCACCCAACGGTTGAACAAACAACATCTTATTTAATATCTGAATCGATTCGAGGTGGAGGCGCAATACTTGTATCACAAAATGGTCAACGATTCGTTAATGAACTTGATACAAGAGATAAAGTTTCAGCTGAGATTATAAAATTACCTGAGCACTATGCTTATATCTTATTTGATCAGCAAGTCCGTAATGAAAACAAAGCAGTGGAAGAATATGTTTCAAATGAACTTGTATCACAAGCAAATACCATTGAGGAATTAGCACAAAAATTATCAATTGATACTAATACATTAACTAAAACTGTAAAGCGTTATAATCAGTTTGCTATTACCAAACAAGACAAGGATTTTGGTCGAACAACAGGTATACGTCATCCAATAGAAAAAGGTCCTTTTTATGCAATAAAGATCGCACCAGGTGTTCACCATACCATGGGGGGAGTGACAATCAACACCCAAACACAAGTCCTAGATGCTAATAAAAATATCATCCAAGGAGTCTTTGCCGCAGGCGAAGTTGTTGGTGGTGTACATGGTGCTAACCGTATTGGTGGCAATGCTGTTGCTGATATCATTATTTTTGGTAGACAAGCAGGTAAAAAGGCTGCTGATTATATTAAAAATTAAATTATTACAACTAGCTGAGCTTGTTTAATATGGTATGTTCGAGATATGAATATTCTCAAACTTTAATGGGAACAACGGTGTCATTAACGCTTTTAGAGCCAAATGAAGCCGTTGCACACACTGTTTTTCAAATTATAAAAATGCTTGAGGATAAATTGACTGTTAACCGGCTATTTTCAGAAGTTATGTCAATTAATTTAGCTGCGGGTAAACACCCAGTGACAGTGAGTCGACCTATTTTTTCCCTAATTGAACAAGCTCAAAAAGTCAGTCTGTATTTCAATAGTTGCTTTAATTTTGCTATTGGCCCATTAGTTAAGCTTTGGAAGATTGGTTTCCAAGGTTATCAAGTACCATCTGCTGAATTAATAAAACAACAACTATTGTTAATTGATCCTAAAAATGTCGAACTTGATACAAACACACATTCCGTTTTTTTAAAAAAAACTGGAATGGAAATTGATTTAGGTGCAATTGCTAAAGGGTATATTGCTGATATTGTCAAATTGGTTTTACTCGAAAATCAAGTGTATCAAGGTATTATTAACTTAGGTGGAAATGTATTAACTTTAGGTGAGTGTTTAACAGAACAAAGTGGTTATTGGAATATAGGATTAAGAAAACCGTTTTCAATTAGTGATGAGCTGTCTGGCGTTATTAAAGTTAAAAATAAATCAGTTGTCACATCGGGAATTTATGAGCGCTTTTTTATGCAAAATAATAAACTTTATCATCACATATTTAATCCCAAAACAGGCTATCCGTTGGACAACGAACTTGAAAGTGTGACAATAATTTCAGATTCTTCATTAGAAGGCGATATTTATTCGACTGTTTTTTATGGATGGGGGATTGAGAAAAGTAAGGCGTATTTGCGAAAGAATCAAAATTTATCAGCCATATTTTTGCTAAAAAATAAAACTATAGCATTAATAAATCCTGATAACTTTAGTTTTCAAAAAACCGATACTCAATACACTATAAAAATAGATTAATTATTCAATTTGCAATAAATGCGATTTTAGTTAACGATATAATTTTATTATTTTTTATGAATTTTGTTTTTGTGTAAATGACTTAATATATAGGTCTTTTCACAAAAAACATTCAGGTGGATTATTGATTTTATTGAATTTTTTTGATTATGCAAACATGAGCAATTATAAATAATAGCCAAACAAAGAATAGTATTATTGTAACTGAATTAAATCTTAGGGACTGTTGATCTTTGCTGTACATAAATTACTCAACAATACATTGGCAGCCACATTAACATAAATGCCAGTGAT
>NZ_JBIDFF010000021.1:0-41912 GCF_046635645.1 Gilliamella sp. BG2 | reverse complement strand
TTTCAAGCTTGCGCTTTTGCTATTAACTGACTGTTATTAACAAGCTGTTATTAATAGCTATTATCAAATAACAAAAGCGCTTTTATTAAAAAGCCAAATTCAATGTAATAAAAAACTATCCTATAAACGGTTGATTTTGTTTAAAAATGCAAATAAAAGTTCAATAAAATCAATAGTCTACCTGAACGATTTTAAAGTAAAAAACACACTTATAGCACCACAATATTAATATGCTTGCCTTATCAGAGCGCCAAAATATACCGATAACTAAGTAAAGCTAGCACGCCAAACTTGGCTGTTGGGTGTGTTTGTGTTTTAGATGTTATCAGCAATATTAATCATTCTGCAAAAGCCAAAATGTCCTAAAGCTAACACCCTATTTTTTATGAAAATAAATGATTATTTATCTTCTTTCTGATTAAATGAATTAAGCACCTCTAGCGTGTTGATATTGCTAAAACAAACTGCTTTATCGCTAAAATCAACCGATTTAGCACTGATTTGTTCTAAAAACAGCATCAGCTTGCGTTCGCCTTGCTCTAAATAGATTTTTAGTTGTTGAGTAACTGTTTTATGAATAAGTAGAATGGTTGGATGGTAGTATTGTCCATCATGTGGATAAATAGCGCTGTTATTTGCCGTATAAACAGCTAAACGGTCAATTAAATCAGCTGGCAAAAAAGGCGTGTCACAACTGACAAATAAGTTCCAATCGGTTTTGCTGCGTAATAAACCGCTGTAAATCCCCGATAATGGTCCACAAAATCCTGCTAGGTCATCACTAAATATAGGATAACCAGCTTTTTGGTATTGTTCAGTGTGACGATTGCAATTAATCATGATTGCATCAACATGAGGTTTGATGCAATCAATGACATGTTGATAAAGTGGTTTTTGATGTAATAATAACAGTCCTTTGTCGTTGCCATTCATGCGGGTACTTTTACCTCCAGCTAGAATGATTGCAGTAATAGAGGGTTTTTCCATAAATTATTTCTCTTTTACGTTGCGAAAAAACAAAATAACATTACTATATAGTAAAGTTATTGCAAGTCGTAGCGTATCATTTTTAATGATTGCTTAATTATCATTATCTTCGAAAGGTTTGAAGATTTACTAAAGGTAACAATTATGAAATGTCATCGTATTGATGAAGTAATGGAATTATTGCAACCCGCATGGGAAGGCGATTCTGATCTTAATTTATTACAATTTTTAGCTAAATTAGGTCAAGAGGCTGGTTTTGAAGGTGAATTAAAAGATTTGAGTGATGAAGTCTTAATTTATCATTTAAAAATGCGAGGTTCGGATAAGAATGATGTTATTCCAGGTCTAAAAAAAGATTATGAAGAAGATTTTAAAACCGCATTATTAAAAGCTCGTGGGATTATAAAAGAATAAGGAGAATCATTAAAATGAAAAAAACACTTATCGCAATTAGTATTTTGCTTTTTTCTGTAAACTGTTTTGCAAATGAAAGCCCAACTATTACTAAAGCCGACACCTCAGCGAATGCATTTGAGCCGATTGAATTAGGTAAACAATATGCCGCGCTACCAACTAATCCATCGCCAGATAAAGAAGTTATTGAGTTCTTTTCGTTTAATTGCCCAAGCTGTTTTAGATTTGAAATTCAAAATCAAGGTCCTCAAACTATTAGCAAGGCTTTACCAGAAGGTGTTAAATTCAAACGCTACCATTTAGAAGATTTTGGACCATTAGCTAAAGATCTTGCGCAAGCATGGGCTGTGGCTAATGTACTAGGTATAGAAGATAAAGCTTCAGATGCACTTTATAATGCGGTTCAAAAAGATAAAACAATAAAAACAGCAGATGACATTAAAGCTGTTTTTGAAAAATTAGGTGTTAGTAATGAAGTGTATGATAAAACAAAAGATAGCTTTTTGGTTAAATCATTTATGGCACAACAAGCAGATGCGATTAAAGAGATGAAACCAGATTCAATCCCTACGGTTATTGTTAATCGTAAGTTTTTTATCATAGCAAATCAACTTAATGTAACTAGTGATGATGCATTTATTAATGATTATGCAAGAGTTACTGCATTTGTAGCAGGGTTAGATCCTAATGCAAAAATAGAAGAAAAAGCGCATTCTGATAAAAAATAAATGGTTAACAAGTTTAGAAACAACATAAGTTAATCCCTTATTTTTGACGTTTTAAATCCCATTGTATCATTTTGTGCAATGGGATTTTTTATTATATCAATTGTTACTCTCGCTCTAAAGCATAAATTGGATCGAGTTTAGCAGCCCGTCTAGCAGGGAAATAACCAAAAATAATACCAATTATACTTGAGAAACTAAATGCCGCTATAATAGCTATTGCTGAGAAATTCATTGCAAATGATGTAACAACTGAATTAAAAATAAAGCCAATGGCAAACGAGAGTACAATACCTATTGTTCCGCCAATTAAACATACTAATACAGCTTCAATTAAAAATTGTTGTAATATGTCACTTGATCGAGCACCGACAGCCATTCGTACGCCAATTTCTCGAGTTCTTTCTGTGACTGATACTAACATGATATTCATCACACCAATACCGCCAACAACGAGGGAAATCAGCGCAATAGCCGAAACCAATAACGTCATTACCCAAGCGGATGAGTTGATTGTTTCTCGTATATTATCGGAATTAAAGATGAAAAAATCTTTTGTACCATGCCGTTGTAACATAATTCGATTAATAGCTTGTTCAGCAACAGATAAATTAACATTATCTTTAACACGTACTGTAATGCTTTTTAACGAAGTTTGACCTACTATGCGGTTAATCACGGTAGTATAAGGTAACCAAACATTCAGGCTTTCATTGCTACCAAATCCTTGCTGTTGTTTAGTTGCAACACCAATTATTCTTACTGGTAACTGTCCAACCATTAAAATTTTTCCAATTGGGTTTTGATTTGCAAATAACCGTTTAACAGTATTGTCATCAATCACTGCATCTTGTGCTGAGGCAATAATACTTGCTTCATCAAAAGATTTTCCTTGAGAAATAGTGTAACCACGAACCGCAAAAAATTGCTCTCCTACACCATTTACTGTTCCAGTTACTGCTAAATTATTAATTCGGAAATAAACACTGGTTGCAAGGTTAGGGGTAGTACTGTGGACAAAGTTTTGTTGCGCCAAAAAATCTGCGTCTGATGAGCGTAATGTAGTAATTTTATCCGCATTACGATCACCAAAGCCCGATCCTGCATAGATTTCTAACGTGCTAGTTCCTAATGAGTTAATGTTAGATAAAATTTTCTGCTTTGTGCCTTGTCCTAATGCAACAACAGAGACTACCGAGGCAATGCCAATAATTATGCCTAACATGGTTAAAAATGTCCGTAATCGCTGCGAAAGCATTGATAGCATGGCCATTTTAAAAGCATCTCGAAAACGGTAATATTTTGCTAGTAGATTATCTTGGGTTCTGGTTGCTTCGATTTGCTTAACTTGCCGATTATCATTTTGTTTAGATTGATAATTAGGGTTAATAGAATCAGAAATAATATTACCGTCACTAATTTCAACAATCCTTTGGGCACTTTGGGCAATATTTGAATCGTGGGTAACAATAATAACAGTGTGACCTTGTTGATGTAACTCTTGTAAGATAGCCATCACTTCTAAACCACTTTTACGGTCAAGTGCTCCCGTTGGTTCATCAGCTAAAATGATTTGTCCACCGTTAATTAAGGCTCTGGCAATACTGACCCGCTGTTGTTGACCTCCAGATAACTGGTTAGGTTTATTGTGGATTTTTTCGGCAAGCCCTAAACGTGTTAAAATTTCGTTCGCTCTTTTTTGACGTTGTTCATTGGTAACACCAGCATAAATAGCAGGAATTTCTACATTGCCTTGTGCGGTTAGTGCATTTAATAAATGGTAACGTTGAAAGATAAAACCAAAATGCTCTCGGCGTAACTGAGCTAACTCATCAGGTGACAATTCACTTGTTGTGCGTCCTCCAATAGAATAAGTGCCTGAGGTCGGTTTATCTAAACAGCCTAAAATATTCATCAAAGTGGATTTACCCGATCCTGATGCGCCAATAATCGCTACCATTTCACCAGCATTAATTGTTAGATTTATGCTTTTAAGAACCTGTATAGTTGTATCGCCTGCTGGAAATTCACGAACAATATTCTCAAGCTTAATAAGAGGTATATTATTGACCATATTAGAATCGAATCCTTGGGGCTCTTGCATTATTACCACCTAGTGAAGCACCATTAGTGCCACTGACCACAACCATATCACCCTCTTTAATCCCCGATTTTATCTCAACATTGACATTATTATCGATACCCAAAGTAACTTCATGTTCTTCGATCTCATTATGTTTATCTAACAGGTAAATAATGGCTTTATTATTGCCCAATTTTTTTTGAATTGCTTGAGATGGAATGGTTAGTACATCTTTTGCCTCAGACAAGACAATATAAACTTGCGCTGTCATTGAAATTCTTAACACATGGTCGGGATTATCTACATCAAATAATCCATTATAATAAATTGCGCTTTTTGTTGTTGATGATGAGCTTGACGAGGTTGTTTCAGTATTAATTGAGTCTGGTGCAGGCTCTATAGCCCGTAATGTTAAACCATCAAAGCGTCTATTAGGTTGACCTAAAATAGTAAAATAAACAGGCATTCCTTTTTTTACATTGATCACATCGGCTTCAGAAATTTGCGCTTCAATGGTCATTTTATCAAGTTGTGCGACTTTAACAATGGTTGGTGCACTTTGAACAGAGTTAACAGTTTGTCCTTCATTGACTGGAATTGCAACAATCACTCCATCGATAGGGGAGCGAATTTTAGTATATCCCAAATTAACTTTGGCGGTATCGACTGCAATTTGTGCTTTAACGATATCAGCATCAAGTGCTGCAATATCGGCTTTGATTGCATCGAGTTCGGCTTTTGCCGCATCTAAATCCGATTGAATGCCAACGCCTTTATGAACAAGTTTGTACTGGCGATCATAGGTTAATTGATTGTTAACTAATCTCGCTTTTTTTGCCTCACGTTGTGCCTCTAAACTATTAAGTGACGCTTCAGATTGTTTTAAATCATTGCTTTGTTTGAGATCGTCAATCTCAGCAATCATATCGCCTTGTTTAACTTCATCGCCCAACTCAACATAGAGTTTTTTAATTTGTCCAGAAACCTGCGCACCAACACTAACTTGTTTAAAAGCACTAATTGTTCCATCAGCTAGTACGGTTTTTTCAATATTACCTTTGGTAACTGGTGAGGTAATATAATTAGCTGTAGGCTCTGAATGAGATATGAATAAACATACAATATAAATAATTGTAAAGAAGATAGTAGCTATAATTAAATATTTAATTTTCATTAATTTTAACAATTTTTTTCACCCTTTATTTTCTTATTATAATTTTAACATTTTACCGTAATAACAAAAATGATATTGATAATTATTATTAATAAATTGTAATAATTATGAAATTTTAAATTTTAAATTTTAAACTAATTTATAGAAATTATTCGTGTTGTTTATAGTAATTTGAGGAACTATTGTAATAAACATGAATAAAAAAAGTAAAATTGATCAAACCTACCTATCCACAAATAAGTGGAAAAGTAAAAAGAGTGATACGTACTCAAATGAAGATGTGGTATTGTCAATAAACATTTAGCAACTCAAAAATAAAAAACAAATTTTTAAGTGATTTATTAACTATTATAATATGGCTAAACTGCATAAAATGATTGCGAGGAAAATAATTTATGAGTTTTTATAGGGTTATTTTAACTTGAAGTGTAAACAACCTAGTGTTTTTCTACATTTTGTAATTAGAAAAAAATCTGACAAAAGAACAAGAATGGTCTCTTTTATTGAATACATTGGGCTTTATTCTAAAATAAGATAAAATGATCTTAGAAAATGTTATGGGATAATTATTTATGGTTGAACAAAAAAAAGAAGGGTTTTTCTCTCGTTTAAAAAAAGGTCTTTTTAAGACTAAACAAAATATTGGTTCAGGTTTTCTTAGTTTATTTAAAGGGAAAAGGATCGATGATGCTTTATTTGAAGAATTAGAAGAGCAGTTACTTATTGCTGATGTAGGTTTTGACACAACCCAAAAAATTATTGATTCCTTAACTAAACAAGCATCGAGAAAAGAGCTAAAAGATGCTGATGCATTACATGATCTTTTAAAACAGGAAATGAAATCTATTTTAGATGGAGTAGATAAGCCCCTTGATATAGAAAGCCATAAACCATTTGTAATATTGATGGTTGGTGTTAATGGTGTTGGAAAAACAACAACAATTGGCAAATTGGCTCGTCAATTTCAACAACAAGGCAAATCGGTTATGCTTGCGGCGGGTGATACCTTTCGGGCAGCGGCTGTTGAGCAATTACAAGTTTGGGGAGAACGAAATAATATTCCTGTTATTGCTCAGCATACTAATGCAGATTCCGCTTCTGTCATTTATGATGCAATACAAGCAGCAAAAGCAAAAAAAATAGATATATTAATAGCCGATACTGCAGGGCGCTTACAAAATAAATCTCATTTAATGGATGAGTTAAAAAAAATAGTACGCGTAATTAAGAAACACGATGAAACAGCACCCCATGAAATTATGTTGACTATTGATGCTGGTACTGGTCAAAATGCGGTTAGCCAAACCAAACTATTTAATGAGGCTGTTGGTGTCACTGGGATGACATTAACTAAATTAGATGGTACTGCAAAAGGGGGTATTATCTTTAGTATTGCCGATCAGTTTAATATTCCTATTCGTTATATTGGTGTCGGGGAGAAAATTGAAGATTTAAGGCCTTTTGTTGCTGATGATTTTATCAATGCTTTGTTTGATGAAACAGATGGTTAGAGAGTGTCATGATTCAATTTCAGCGTGTAAGTAAAGTGTATTCTGGCGGTAAACCAGCACTACAAAATATTAGCTTCACTTTATTACCTGGTGAAATGGCTTTTTTAACTGGACACTCAGGGGCTGGTAAAAGTACGTTAATGCGATTAATTTGTGGGTTAGAAAGAGCGAATGATGGCAAAGTGTTGTTAAATGGCGTTGATGTTTCAAGTTTAAGACGCCAAGAGATGCCATTTCTACGTCGCACAATTGGTATGATTTTTCAAGATCACCAATTACTGATGGATCACACTGTTTATGATAATGTAGCTATTCCATTAATTATTTTAGGTAAACCAGCTGAAGAAATTAAAAGAAGAGTTTCCGCTTCACTGGATAAAGTTGGATTACTTAATAAGATGGAATTTTATCCAATACAGTTATCTGGTGGTGAACAGCAGCGAGTAGGTATCGCTCGCGCTATTGTTAATCGTCCTAGTGTTTTGCTTGCTGATGAACCCACAGGTAATTTAGATGATAAACTATCAAAAGATATCTTAAAGCTTTTTGAAGAATTTAATCAAGCTGGTGTAACGATTTTGATGGCAACGCATAATATGGGACTGATACGACGCAAGCACCATCGAATATTGCATTTAAATCAGGGACGTTTAGAGATTAAAAATTAATGAGCTTAACTAATATCAAACCTAGTAAATCGAAGAAGAATGAAAATAGCTTTTTCTCTCGCTGGATAAGACAAATCGGTTATGCTTGGCGTAACACGTTTAATGACTTTTCTCAGCATATTATTGCTTCATTACTGACCATTTTTGTTATTGCTATTTCAATTACTTTACCAACTATCAGCTATTTACTTTGGAAAAACGCTAGTCAAACTGCACAGCAATGGAATCCAACTCCCAGTTTGACAGTTTATATCAATAAAGAATTAACATCAGAACAAACAACAGAATTGATTGCTAAAATTAAATCTTATTATGAAGTTGATCAGGTTGAATATCTTTCCAAAGATGAAACAAAAGAAGAATTCGAAACGTGGTCTGGGTTTAGTGATGCACTCGATTTGCTAGATGAAAATCCATTACCTGCAGTAGCAATTGTTATTCCTAAAGATGAGTCAAAAAAGACAGCTGTGTTACATCGATTACAAAAAGAATTGCTTACCATTGATGGTATTGATGATATAAAATTAGATGATAGCTGGTTTACTCGTTTAACAGCACTAACTGATATGGTTAAATCTATCGTATGGATTATTTCTATATTTATGATTATAGCTGTATCTCTTGTGATTGGTAATAGCATCCGTTTAAATATATTCTCTAGAAAACAGACGATTATGGTTATGCAATTAATTGGGGCAACAGAAGGATTTATTTTGCGTCCATTTCTTTATAGTGGAATGTTTATTAGTTTTATTAGCGCTATTATAGCGTTAGTGTTATCGGAAATATTTATTTATCAAATAGAGTTAATTATGTTGAATGTTTCTGATACATTTGGAACAATAATTCATATTGAAGGGCTATTATGGGATGAGAGTTTATTGATTGTCCTTATAACAGCTAGTATTGGGTGGCTTTCATCGTTGATTGCGACTAAGAAATACTTAAAAATAGCACAAATTGTCTAGTTATTTTGCTATAAATTGCCAAGATATATATCAATTTAATAAAAGGCTAATATTAAGTAAAACATTTTAAGTATTTTAGCTAAAATAGTGAACTAATTTATAATTCATTGGTCTAATATTGTAATAAACGCTAGTTTAACGTTTTTATTGTTACATATTTAATGTAACGAAATTTATTATTTAAGGGGGGAATTAAATGAGTACTGATTTAAAAATGCAAGTAGGTGCTTTAATCCCACAAGGAAATATAGAATCATACCTTCGCATGATTAACATCTATCCAATGTTAACTGCAGAAGAAGAAAAATCATTAGGTGAAAAACTCTATTATCACGATGATGTAGATGCTGCTCGCCAGTTAATTTTATCTCATTTACGATTTGTAGCGCATATTGCCCGTGGTTATTCGGGTTATGGTTTACCACAAGCTGACTTAATTCAAGAAGGTAATATTGGCTTGATGAAAGCAGTACGTCGTTTCAATCCTGAAATGGGTGTTCGTTTGGTCTCATTTGCTGTGCATTGGATAAAAGCTGAAATCCATGAATATGTATTAAAAAATTGGCGTATTGTTAAAGTTGCAACAACGAAGGCACAAAGAAAGCTATTCTTTAATCTAAGAAAGACTAAACAACGTTTAGGTTGGTTCAGTAATGCAGAAGTGGATATGGTAGCAGATGAATTAGGTGTAAGTCGTAAAGATGTACTTGAAATGGAATCACGTATGTCGGCACAAGATATGTCATTTGATATAGATAATGATGACGATGATAATTCAATTATTGCACCGGCACTTTACTTAGAAGATAGCAATTCTGATTTCTCAAAATCAATTGAAAATGATAATTGGGAAAATGATGCGACAGATAGGCTACATGATGCATTATTAAAATTAGATGAACGTAGCCAAGATATTATTAAAGCACGTTGGTTAGATTCTGATGAAAGCAAATCAACTTTACAGGTCTTAGCCGATAAATATAGTGTTTCAGCAGAGCGTATCCGCCAGCTTGAAAAAAATGCAATGAAAAAGTTAAGAGTTGCTATTGAAGCATAATTTTTTCATTTATAATTTTTTAATTAGTGTTAACTTCCTAAACCTTACTTTTAAAAAAGTAAGGTTTTTTTTATAACTTAAACTCATGAAATAAAAGGATATAAAATAAACACAGATATGATTAAGTTATATTTTCGATTGAATCAATCTGTAAATTATAGTAGTGATTTAATTTTTAAACAGAAAAGAGACCTAAAAAAACAATCAAACCAACATAATTATTATTCATAAATGCGTTAAAACATTTATTTCTTTCTCGATCTTTTATCAACCATTGTTGGTAAATAAATAATGCTGTAACTAGTAATAAAGCAATATAAACTATCAACGATAGTTGGTTGATTAAACTAATCAATAATAAACCAATAATAGAAGCTATCTGTAATAATCCAATGATTAATTTATCATAACGTCCAAATAAGATGGCAGTGGATTTTATACCTATTTTTACATCATCGTTGCGATCAACCATCGCATATTCGGTGTCATAGGAAATTGTCCAACAAATATTAACAAAGAAAAGCAACCAACAGGTTAATGGGAACTGCTCAATAGTTGCTGCATACACCATCGGAATGCTCCAACTAAATGCGATACCTAAGATGATCTGAGGTAAATGGGTATAACGCTTCATAAAAGGATAAATCAGCGCAGTTAATAACGCAAAACAACCTATCAACCATGATAGTTTATTTAAAGTTAGCAATAAGCAAAGAGCAATAAATAATAATACAAATAACGTCCATAATGCATTCTTTTCTGTCAATGCTCCACGAGCCAGTGGGCGATTTTTAGTCCGTTCAACATGTGCATCAAAATGACGATCAGCATAATCATTCACTACGCAACCTGCCGAGCGCATTACAAATACGCCAAGTATAAAAATAATTGTTATGTAAATAGAGGGGTGTCCCGTAAGCCAAATTGCCCAAAGGGTAGGCCAGAGTAAAAGCAATGAGCCAATAGGTCTATCTAATCGCATTAGTTGTAAATAGGCTAGCATTAATTATTTACCTTGAAAAAAGCATAGCATGGATTATACCGATTAAGATAAAAGCTGCAATGTTACAGTATGACAAGTTACAATTCAGCATTAAGTAAAATAATCATTTACCTGAAAATAACTATTTTTTCAAAAAATAGAAAATACAATTAAAGCATCTGCAAATATTGATCAGCAATCATAGCTAATGCCCGATAAAATGGACTTATCTCATTTTGCTTTAGTCTTTTTAAATAGGTTGAAGACCAGATCAATAAATGTTCATTGATTAACTGTTTTGCTGCTGTATAGTTATTATTTTCAAGCAACATGGCATACGCCATTAGCATTAATCCAAATTGATCTTCGGGTTCGTTCATTCCTGTATTGAGTGTCAAACCATGTTGCTGCAGAAATTGGCGGTAGCATTCTTGTGATTCGCCTAGTAATAAATGTTCTTTATCAAGGTAAAATGATCCCCATGGTGGTGCAGGCATTGTTCCTTGACCTTCAAATAGTAACGAAAACTGATAATTAAGTTCTGAGTCATCAATGTGATTTGCTAATATATTGCACTGTTCAGAAATAATACAAGGGTTTAACCATTTGACTAAATCATCAATATGCAATAATGCCTGTATTAATGGTGTAGTAACTTTATTATTTGGTGGATAATAAAAAAAAGTACTAAGTAATTTTGCTAATGTGATTCTGGTTATGTTATCCAAATAAATATCCTTGAAGGTTTGTTTTTTGCGCCTAAAAACAATAAAGAGACAAGAGCTGCTGAACTTTTGTATTAATGATAACCCTCCTTTATGTTTTTAGCCATATCAAACAATGGTTAATAACCATATTGTAGAAATTAATCGTATTATTTGCAGTAATTTGAGAAACGGTGGTAATGAATATACATAAAAAAATTAATTTCTTCTCAATTGGTAAGAGATATGGCAATTATATCATTAAGAAAAAATAACTTTCACTAATTTGGTTAGACGCTTTATGGTCAGTTGTCTAACTGCCTTATAAATTTTTATACTTAAACGTAGTGTTACCTGAAACTTTTTTATATTAATATAATTTTTCACCATATTAAACATAAATTAAGCTGTCATTATTTTATTTTTTGACATATGTCAAAGTTTATAAATTCATATCTGTTTATCCCTTTATTTCCATTTGATTAAAGATTATCATTACAGCTAGTAAGGATGTTAATCGCTTCCAATATAATAAATTAAAACGTAATGTCAGCTTTTTAAGGAGTCCATATGCTATTTAACCGTAGGCAGTTCTTTAAGATCTGTGCTGGTGGTATGGCTGGAACAACGGTAGCTACGCTTGGTTTTTCTCCAAATGTAGCGCTTGCTCAAACTCGCCAATATAAATTATTGAAATCAAAAGAAACTCGAAATAATTGTACTTACTGCTCTGTTGGCTGTGGTATGTTGCTATATAGCCGTGGCGATGGGGCTAAAAATGCCGAATCGTCTATTTTCCATGTAGAAGGAGATCCCGATCATCCTGTTAGTCGAGGCTCTCTTTGCCCTAAAGGTGCAGGTGTTCTGGATTATGTAAAAAGTGAACAACGAGTTAAATATCCTGAATATCGTGCCCCTGGTTCAGATAAATGGCAACAAATAAGTTGGGATGAAGCCATTGATCGTATTGCTCGTTTAATGAAAGCTGATCGAGATAAAAATTTTGTTGAAAAAAATGCGGAAGGCACAACAGTCAATCGCTGGACAACAACAGGCTGGCTTGTTACCTCAGCAGCTAGTAATGAAACAGGTTGGTTAGCGTTCAAAGTTGCTCGCGCATTAGGTATGTTAAGCCTTGAAACCCAAGCTAGAGTTTGTCATGGTCCTTCTGTATCTAGCTTAGCGGCTACTTTTGGTCGCGGCGCCATGACTAACAACTGGAATGATATCAAAAATGCTAATGTTGTTATCGTAATGGGGGGAAATGCAGCTGAAGCTCATCCGGTTGGTTTTAAATGGGCTATAGAAGCAAAAATTAATAATGGTGCTGAACTAATTGCCATTGACCCTCGTTTTCATCGAACAGCCTCAGTGGCTGATTTGTATGTACCTATTCGCTCAGGTTCTGATATTGCTTTTCTACTTGGTATTATCAATTATCTTATTACCAATAACGAAGTTAATTTTGACTACTTAGTTACTCATAGTAATGCAAGCCTAATTGTTCGTGATGATTTTAATTTTGATGAAGCTACAGGGCTATTTAGTGGCTATGAAGCTGATACCAAACAGTATGATCAGGCAAGTTGGGCATATCAAAAGGATGACAACGGTTATGCTCTTCGGGATAAAACACTAAGTCATCCCCGTTGTGTATGGAATCTATTAAAACAGCATGTCAAACGTTATACACCCGAAATGGTAAATAAAATAACGGGAAGTCCTATTGAAGGTTTTTTGCATGTTTGCCGCTCACTTGCTAGCACTAAAACTAACGATAGAGCAGCCACATTTTTATATGCATTAGGTTGGACTCAGCATACTTATGGATCACAAATTATCCGTACTGCTGCCATGATTCAGCTTATTTTAGGCAATATTGGCGTAATGGGCGGAGGTATTAACGCACTACGTGGACATTCAAATATTCAAGGCTTAACTGATGTTGGTTTATTATCAAATCGCCTGCCTGCTTATCTTGATTTACCAAAAGATTCTCAAGTTTCACTTACTCAGTACCTAGATGAAAAAACACCAAAACCACTTGGTCCAAGCGAAGTGAATTTTTGGGGGAATTATCCAAAATTCTTTGTCAGCTTTATGAAATCAATGTACGGTGATAAATCGACTAAAGATAACGATTGGGGATTTGATTGGTTACCTAAATGGGATAAAACCTACGATGTTTTAAGATTTAGCAAAATGATGCGTGATGGTCAAGCCAATGGCTTTATTTGTCAGGGCTTTAACCCACTTGCTGCACTTCCCGATAAAAATAGTATTCGCGAAGGTTTATCTAACTTAAAATTCTTGGTGAGCATTGATCCAATGCCAACAGAAACAGCTGAGTTTTGGAAAAACCATGGCGAATCTAATGATGTAGATTCTAGCAAAATTCAAACCGAAGTATTTAGATTGCCATCAAACTGTTTTGCAGAAGAAAACGGTACAATAGTTAACTCATCTCGCTGGCTACAATGGCACTGGGCAGCAGCAAGACCGCCTTATGAAGCTTTATATGATCCTGAAATTATTGCGCGTATCTTTTTGAGAATAAAAGAGCTGTATGCTGAAGAAGGTGGTGCTTATTACGAGCCAATTGAAAACTTAGTTTGGGATTATAAGGAGCCAGAAGGCCCAGCGGCTGAGGAATTAGCCAAAGATTATAATGGACGAGCACTTGCTGATATAACCGACGAAAATGGCAATGTTATTCTTAAAAAAGGTCAATTACTAAGTGGTTTTTCACAATTAAAAGCAGATGGTACAACCTCATCGGGTATTTGGATATTCTGTGGTTGTTGGACAGAACAAGGTAACCAAATGGCAAGGCGTGATCCAAGCGATCCATCTGGTAAAGGCGTTCATGCTGGTTGGGCGTGGTCGTGGCCGATGAATCGACGAGTACTTTATAACCGTGCTTCAACGGATGAAAATGGTAAACCATGGGATCCTAAACGAGTTTTAGTTAAATGGAATGGCTCAAGTTGGGTAGGCAATGATGTACCTGATTTTACAGCAACATTACCACCAAGTAGTGGGGCTGGTGCTTTTATCATGAATAATGATGGTTTAGGTGGGTTATTTTGTTTAAATCGGTTAGTCGATGGGCCATTCCCAGAGCACTATGAACCGTTTGAAACACCTATTAGTAATAATCCATTGCATCCAAATCAAGTCAGCAGCCCTGTAGCTCGCGCATTTAAAGAAGATTTGGCTCGCTTAGGGAATGCTAGCGAATTTCCTTATGTTGGTACCACTTATAGTATCACTGAACATTTCCATTTTTGGACGCAACATGCAAGGCTAGCTTCAATTACTCAACCTGAGCAATTTGTTGAGTTAAGTGAAAATCTTGCCCTCAAAAAAGGAATCAAATTAGGTGATACGGTTAAAATCACTTCTCATCGAGGTTATATTAAAGCTAAAGCAGTTGTGACTAAACGTCTTCCAACTTTAACTGTTGATGGTAAAGAGATCGAAACCATTGGAATCCCAATAGTATGGGGATTCACAGGTCAGACAAAGAAAGGTTTTTTGGTTAATGAATTAACGCCACATTTAGGTGATGCAAATTCACAAACACCAGAATATAAATCATTCTTAGTCAATATCGAAAAAGTTACTACAGCGGCATAAGATGGGAGGATAAATTATGTCATTACAAACTCAAGATATTATACGCCGCTCAGCAACTAATGCTTTAACTCCAGCGCCACGAGCTAGGGACTATCAACAAGAAGTTGCAAAACTTATTGATGTGACCACCTGTATAGGTTGTAAAGCATGTCAGGTTGCTTGTAGCGAATGGAATGACCTTCGTGCAGAAGTTGGCAATACTGTTGGTGTTTATGATAATCCTGCCGATTTAGAGCCAAAAGCATGGACTGTAATGCGGTATTCAGAAGTCGAGATAAATGGAAAATTTGAATGGTTAATTCGTAAAGATGGCTGTATGCACTGTTCTGATCCTGGTTGTTTGAAAGCATGCCCATCAGAAGGTGCTATCATTCAATATGCTAATGGTATTGTTGATTTTCAATCGGAGCACTGTATTGGTTGTGGCTACTGTGTAGCAGGTTGTCCGTTCAATATTCCACGAATTAGTAAAGAAGATAATCACTCCTATAAATGTACATTATGTGTCGATCGCGTTGCTGTTGGTCAAGAACCCGCCTGCGTTAAAACTTGTCCTACTGGCGCTATACACTTTGGTACTAAACAAGATATGATTCGCCATGCTGAACACAGAATTGTAGATTTGAAAAAACGTGGTTTTGAACATGCTGGTCTTTATGACCCACAAGGAGTTGGGGGAACACATGTTATGTATGTTCTTCATCATGCAGATCAGCCAGAATTGTATCACGGCTTACCAAAAAACCCTAAAATTAGTGAAATTGTCAGATTTTGGAAGGGTATTTGGAAACCATTATCTGCAGCTGCATTTGTGGCAACTTTTAGTGGTTTGCTGTTCCATTACATGGGCGTTGGTGCAATTGAAGTTGATGAAGATGACATTGAAGAAGAAAAAGAAGCAGATAAACAAGCTCGAAAGCGTTTAGGCTTGCCTGTTTTAGAACAGAAAATTGACTCTAATTTATCACAACAGGAGAATCATCATGGATAAGAAAAGCATGATATTAAGAACACCACTTATTGTTCGCTTCTGTCACTGGTGTATGGTCTGTCTGTTTATTCTGACTGCGCTATCTGGCTTATCTTTATTTTTTCCATCTATAAAACTGTTTGGATTATTTCTTGGTACGCCACAATTAGTAAGAGCATTGCATCCATTTTTAGGGTGCATTGTTTTTGTTTTACTCATGTTTATGTTTATAAAACTCGCTCACCATAATATTCCAAATAAAAATGATCTTTTATGGATTAAAAACTTTAAACATGTCATTTTGGGCAAAGAAAGAGGCATTCCAATAGGCAAATATAATGTAGGACAAAAGTTTTTATTTTGGTGCATTATGGGGTTAATTTTAGTTTTATTTGTTACAGGTCTCATCATGTGGCGCCGTTATTTTGCGGATAATTTTTCTGTTCCAGTTGTCCGTATTGCGATATTTTTTCATTCTCTTGCTGCAATTGGCTTAATCCTGCTTGCAATTGGTCATGCTTATATGGCTATTTGGGTTAAAGGTTCCATTAAAGGGATGATAACAGGCTATGTTTCGCGTGCTTGGGCACAAAAAAATCATTCAACTTGGTATGAAGAAGAAATGGAAAAGATCTATCAAAATGAACTAAGGTTAAAGGCCAAATCTGAAGAAGAATCTACAGATATTAAACATAAACCAGCATAGTAATTTTCCTGCATCTATAATGGTATTTTCCGCTGATAGTAACTATCAGCGGTGTCATTTTAATAGTAAAAAAATAAAAAGCAGTGATGAATAAAATCACAATCAATGAGCATTTATAATGAGTATAAAAATTATCCCCCAAGAACAACTTGAACAACAAGCTACAAACTCAGTTATTAGACAAATCCCGTTACTATTTTATCCATCACCTAAAACACTTTATGCTCATCGAGCAGAACGTTTAAAAACTCTTGCAAACAATAATCCAATTAGTGATTATTTGAATTTTTGTGCAATTATAGCTGAACAACAAGCCAATTTAATTAAACATCAGCCTATAGATATTGATGTAACGTGTTTATTAAATAGCGAATATCCTCCACTTAGTTTAGATAATTTACCTCTTAAAGATACTTGGCAAGATTACTTTACTCCATTACTCGACTCATTTTCTGATACCACGCAGCAAATCGCTATAGTCATTGAACAGCTTAAAAAAAATAGCGCTTTAGAATTACAAAATAAAGCATTACATTTGCTTAAAGGAGAATTTGATAAGGTTGATGGTAATGAAGCAATATTTATTTGGTCATCATTATCTGTTTATTATTGCCAATTGGCGAGTCAAATTAAAAGTAAAGCTATCGCAGAAAATACAGATAAACTTTGGTTATGTCCAGTTTGTAATAGTATGCCTACTGCTAGTATTATTCAATTAGGCGGTAACAACGGTTTACGCTATTTACATTGCAGTTTATGTGAAAGTGAATGGTATGTACCTAGAATTAAATGTACCTGCTGCGATAATATGAAAGACATACAATACCTCTCTTTAGAAAAAGAACTCGCTGCAATTAAAACCGAGTGTTGTGATGCTTGCCATAGCTATTTAAAAATATTTGATCAAGATAAAGATCCTCATATTGAAGTCATCGCGGATGATATTGCTTCGCTGATATTAGATATCAAAACCGAAGAAGAAGGGTTTGCTAAAAGCGGGATAAATCCTTTTATATTTGCTCAATAAAAACAAAGATACTGATAATATGGTTTTATAGGCATTATATCGAATATGAAATAATTCATTCAAAGCACATTAATTATTTAACTATTTTACAATAACGATTATTTTGTAACATGATCATCAATTAAATAAAATACAACTTCACATTTTTGATTAATAAAGCTAGAATTAAACTATTGTACTAGTTTGAGAGTTTAATTCATGAAACGTTTTATTTTATTGGTAACAATATTATTGCTTACACCTTTTTTAAGTTTTGCAGATACAATTAAAAATGTGGCCATTACGGCAATTGTTGAGCATCCTTCATTAGATCAAATCCGTGATGGTGTTAAAGATGAATTGGCAGACAGCGGCTATACGTTAAACAAGAATTTAACTGTCCAATACAAAAGTGCACAAGGAAGTAGTGCTACTGCAGCTCAAATTGCAAGGCAATTTGTAGCAGCAAAACCTGATGTTATTGTGGCAATTGCGACACCAAGTGCACAGGCAACAGCTGCAGCGACCAAACAAATTCCTATTGTATTTGCTGGAATTACCGATCCTATCGCCGCTAAATTAATTAAAGATTGGCAACCTGCTGGCACAAACATTACTGGTGTATCAGATTATCAAGAAATTGGTCCACAAATCGAATTTATGAAAAAAATTGTACCTAATGTTAAATCAGTAGGATATATTTATAGTCCAAGTGAAATTAATTCAACCGTGGTATTAAAAAATCTACAAACTCTTTTATCTCAACAAAATATTAATTTTATTGCGGTACCTGCTCAACGAACAGCTGATATTTCAACTGCTGCCAATACATTAAAAGGTAAAGTAGACTTAATTTACACGACAACCGATAACAATGTTGTTTCAGCCTATGAGTCATTAGTCAAATTTGCAAATGAAAATAAAATTCCTCTTTTAGCATCGTTCCCTGATGCGATTGAACGAGGAGCCGTTGCTGCATACGGCATGAGCTACTATGATGTAGGACGCCAATCAGGTAAGCTTGTTGTGCGCATATTAAAAGGTGAAAAACCAGGAAGTATAACTCCAGAAATAGGGCAAGCATTACGCCTTGTTGTTAATACTGATGCAGCTAAAAAACAAGGGGTTGCTTTGCCTCCTGAGATAATTCAATCTGCAGACAAAATCATAGGAAAATAATTAAGCCCTACTTCACTAAAATTAATTAAAAATTTTGCTCACTTAGTAGTTAGGTGAGCAAAAAAATATAACCTACAGTAATCCAATAACTGGATTAACATCAATTAATCAAGTTTACCAAGTTAACATCAAATCACCGACAAAGTGTAATAAAAAATTTACACAAATAACTGTTTTTATACTAGAAAATTATCTTTTTTTGCTTTATAGTAAATCAATATTTAGCTTGATTGTAAAAAAAACATTACAGGAGTGCTCTATGCGTAATTCTATCATTAAACTTTGTATATTACTTAGTTTATCGTTAGCAACATTTTATTCTTTCGCTGAGTCTAAAACCGAACAAAAATTTGTTGCCATTACAGCAATAGTTGAACACCCAGCATTAGATAATGTGCGTAAAGGTATTGAGGATGAGTTAAAAGATAGTGGTTATATTGCTGGAAAAAATTTAAAGTTACAATTTTTAAGCGCACAAGGTAGTAGTGCAAATGCAGCCCAAATTGCTAAACAATTTGTAGCAAATAAACCAGATGTTATTGTAGGGATTGCCACGCCAAGTTCGCAAGCATTAGTTGCTACAACAAAACTTATTCCTATTGTTTTCACTGCCGTTACCGATCCCGTAGCAGCAAAATTAACCCCGAGTTGGGATGCATCAAAGACAAATGTAACAGGTGTATCTGACGCCTTATCACTAGATTCTCAAATCGATATGATGCTAAAAATAAAACCTGAGGCTAAAAACATTGGTTATGTTTATAGCCCTAGCGAAGTTAACTCAACAATCATACTAAAACAATTACAAAATGAGCTAGAAAAACGGGGTATGAAAATTATTGCCGCTCCTGCGCAACGTACTTCTGATATATCTACCGCGGCTAGAAGTTTAAAAGGTAAGGTAGATATGATTTATACTACTACCGATAATAATGTGGTTTCTGCTTATGAAGCTTTAGCAAAAGTGGCTAATGAAAGTAAAATTCCTCTTATTGCATCCAATCCCGAATCGGCAGAACGTGGTGCTATTGCCGCTTTAGGCATGAGTTATTATGATCTTGGTCGCCAAGCTGGTAAAATTGTTATCCGTATACTTAACGGCGAAAATCCTGGTGATATTCCACCACAAGTGGGTAATGTTACTCAATTAACAATTAATAAAAAAGCGGCTGAACGCCAAGGTGTTATATTATCTGAAAATGTATTAAAATCAGCTACCAAAATTGTTGAAAAATAATTTTTACTTTTTTTATAACTAAGCCGCCAACTTTGGCGGTTAACTTTTATGGATTTTTTTCATGTCTTCTGAATTCTTATTAGGCTCAATTGGAATTGGGCTTATTTATGCGTTGGTGAGTTTGGGTGTATTTATCTCGTTTCGTTTACTTGATTTCCCAGATCTTACTGCTGATGCAAGTTTTCCACTTGGTGGAGCGATATGTGGATTATGCATTTATATTGGTATCGATCCTTGGATTGCAACGTTGTTAGGTATGTTTGCTGGCTGTCTTGCTGGAGCAATGACAGGAATACTGTATGTTAAACTCAATATTCTTCAATTATTATCAAGTATTATTGTAATGATAGGACTCTATTCTATCAATTTAAGAATATTAGGTGTTGGTCCGTATATTATGGATGAAACATCAAGAATGGCAGGATCCCCTAATCTTTCTTTACTTGATGCCAAAACTATATTTTCACCATTTATTGCTGAAGATTACAGCAACCAATATATTGTACAACCTCTTATGGCTTTAGGATTTGTCATTGTGTTTTGGGCTTTACTCAATGCGTTTTTAAATACCCAAATGGGATTGGCCTTAAGAGCAACTGGCACTAACCAACGAATGGCAAAATCGCAAGGCATTCCGACTGGAAGAGTCACAATTCTTGGTATGGCTATATCAAATGGTTTAATTGCTCTCGGAGGTTCATTATTTGTACAAACACAAGGTGGGGCTGATATCACCATTGGTGTTGGTACAATTGTAATCGGTCTTGCATCAATTATTATTGGTGAAAGCTTATTCCCCGCTAAACGAATTTGGGCTGTGATGCTAGCAGTTATTGTTGGTTCTATTTTATATCGTTTATTTATTGCATTTGCACTTAGTAATGAGTTTTTACAAGAAATCGGGGTTGGAACAGAAGATTTAAATCTCATTACGGCGATACTCGTTGTGCTGGCTCTTGTTGTGCCTAAGCAATTAAAAAAACACGCAAAAATAAGAGGTAAGTAAGCATGATTAAAGTTGAACAATTACAATTAACTTTTAATCAGGGTACACCAATTGAAAATCATGTATTACGAGGACTAAACCTGAATATTAGTGAAGGTGAATTTGTTACCATAATTGGTAGTAACGGAGCAGGTAAAAGTTCTTTATTGAATGTGATTAGTGGCGATTTACTTCCTGATTCAGGAAAAATTGCTATTAATGGTAAAAATGTCACTCGCTGGCCAGCATGGAAACGAGCTGGTATGGTTGCTCGTGTATTTCAAGACCCCATGGTTGGCACATGTGAAAACTTAACTATTGAAGAAAATCTCGCTATAGCTTATAACCGAGGATATCGTTTTACCTTATCTTCAGCTCTTAATCGAAATATCAGATCAATATTTAAAGAAAAACTTGCTACTTTAAATTTAGGTCTTGAAAATCGATTATCAGATATGATGGGATTACTCTCTGGAGGTCAAAGACAAGCTATTAGTTTGTTAATGTCAACTTTACAACCATCTAAAATATTATTGCTTGATGAACATACCGCAGCGCTTGATCCTAAAACTGCACAGTTTGTTTTAGAGCTAACCAATGAAATTGTTTCAAAAAACCAATTAACAACAATGATGGTGACTCACTCTATGAAACAAGCATTAGAATATGGCACCCGAACAGTAATGCTTCATCAAGGACAAGTTGTGCTTGATGTATCTGGAGAACAACGTGCTAAATTAACTGTAACGGATTTATTAGATATGTTTGAAAAAACACGTGGTGAAAAAGTTACCGATGATGCATTACTTTTAGGTTAACAATAAATCAAAAAGCAATATTTCTATCAAAAATATTGCTTTTCCAAACTTATTGATGCAAATTTTATTCTGGTCATATCTTGTTATTCATAAAGCCATTATATTTACTTTTTATTACAAATTGTAATAAAACTATTGATGTTTGAGCATAAAATATTCTATAACATCAAAGAAATAATTTTAAGTTAACAATCATTTAATCTTAAAACAAATCCAAGAATTCTAATTAGCCATTTTTAATAACACATTTTTAATTTTTGTCGAACTGCCATTAAAGCAAACCCTAATAAATTTTTACCTTGCCATGTCAATGGGTTATCTATATTCGGTGCATCTTGGGCTAAACCAATTCCCCAAATTTTATCAGTGGGACTAGCTTCAACTAAAACTCTTTGTTGAGTGGATAATAAAAAATCAGCTAATTGTCGATTTTGAGAAAATTTAGCGAAGTTACCCTCTATAACAATAGATAAACACTGTTCATCCCATATTTTATCAACAAATCCTCTGACTTGGCGTCCCAATGATTTAGCAAGGCCTGGATTGTTAGCTTTAAGGATTTCTTGTAATATTTTTTTATCCTCAAATAATCTTGCTTTTGCTGCCATCATATAATGTTCAGCTGTAGCATAATAAATATCATTAACAGTAAATCCGCTAGGGTACCATTGGCTAAAGCAAGATTTTGTAATTATAGACGAAGGCTCTCTTTGGTTATGTCCCCAAAAATATACATATTTAAATCTTTCTCCTGTTTTATAACGTTGGCATAACTCATCAATATCTACAATTTTTAGAAAAACATCGGGTTGATTATATTTCATAGTTAAAATAGTCCTTTAAAAATTCATAAGATATTTTTTTCGAAATCGCTTTATGGAGGAGTATTGTATTATAGATGATTTAATTAAACTTTTTCTGAAAAAAATTTACAAAAAAAGACGATTATTTTTATCACGCTCTTTTATTTTTTTTAAAAAAGATTATCTTATTAAGAATTCAAGTCAACATCTCTTTAATTACAAACAATGAAATTATATGGCCTTTCTGGTACAAAAATTAGCTGTGCATTTATATCTGCATGTATAAGTACCCCTTACAACACAACTCGTTTTATCAAAGATTTAATAGCTGGAATAACTGTTGGGATTATTGCTATACCACTAGCAATGGCATTAGCTATTGCTAGTGGTGTACCACCACAGCATGGTCTATACACAGCAATTATAGGTGGTTTTATCATTGCATTAACGGGTGGTTCAAGGTTTAGTGTTTCTGGACCTACAGCAGCATTTGTAGTTATTTTATACCCTGTATCATTACAATACGGATTATCTGGACTACTAATTGCAACATTGCTATCGGGTATATTTCTTGTATTAATGGGATTAATTCGATTAGGTAGATTAATCGAATATATTCCTTTACCCGTTGTATTAGGTTTCACATCGGGCATTGCCATAACTATAGCAACCATGCAAATTAAAGATTTTTTTGGTTTAACACTTGAGCACATGCCAGAAAGTTATATTGGTAAAGTTACGGAACTAGCTAAAACACTACCAACCATTAATATTGCTGACACTTTAGTCGGTGTAGTAACACTAATTGTGTTAATAGTATGGCCAAAACTTAGACTTAAAATATCAGGACACCTACCTGCTCTAATTGCTGGTATTGCTGTCATGTTTATTTTTAATCAATTTGGCTATCAAATTGAAACGATTGGTTCACGATTTACCTATACACTAGCTGATAATACGATAGGTCATGGTATACCCGCTGTTCTACCAGAGTTTATTTTACCTTGGCAGCACGCTGATTTTACTTGGGATTGGTCAACATTTACTGCCTTACTGCCAATTTCACTGACCATGGCAATGTTATGCGCAATTGAATCATTACTCTGTGCTGTGGTATTAGATGAAATGACACACACTAAACACCACTCAAATAGTGAACTCATTGGCCAAGGCTTAGGTAATATTATTGCACCATTTTTTGGTGGCATTTCAGCAACAGCGGCTATTGCGCGTTCAGCGGCAAATGTCAAAGCAGGTGCAACCTCGCCTATTGCAGCCGTTTTGCATTCTTTAGTTGTTTTACTTGCTCTTATTTGCTTCGCACCAGCATTATCATTTATCCCACTTTCTGCTATGGCGGCATTATTACTTATCGTGGCATGGAATATGAGTGCAGTTCAACGCGTCATTTATATTATCAAATGTGCTCCTAAAGATGATATTTTGATTATGCTTATTTGCATGTCGTTAACAGTACTATTTGATATGGTGATTGCAATTACACTTGGGATTATACTTGCCTCAATCCTATTTATGCGCCGTATCGCCCGCATGACTCGCTTAGTTGAACTTAATCGCAGTAACGATAAAACATTAGTGCTACGTATTAACGGGCCACTATTTTTTGCTGCCGCTGAACGTACATTTTTAGAAATTTATCAAAAGATTAATGGATATGAACACATAGTGCTACAATGGGATGCGGTACCTATTCTTGATGCTGGTGGGCTCAATGCTTTAATTCATTTTATTGATGAACTACCTGAACAAGTTGATCTATCAATTTGTGAGTTACAGTTTCAACCATTAAAAACATTAGCTCGCGCAAAAATTGTTCCAATTCCTAACAAACTAATGTTCTATTCAACGCTAGAAGAAGCACTGAAAGATAAAGATTAATTCTAAAATTAGATTTATTATATTAACTAATTTATATGCACAGTAACGGTTTGAACAGAAACTAATTACTGTGCAATAAATTGTACCTTCACTACCTTTCTTTTCATTTACTAAATCACCATTGACAAACTATAAGTGTTAAAAAGTGATTTTAATTTGAAATCCAAAATTAACTTATAAAAATAGGTAAATAACATGATATCTAACGAAAACAATGTCTACAATCTTAAAGAAAAATCAAGTTGGTTTATTTTAGTTGGTGTTATTTTAATTATATTGGGGGGCTTAGCTTTAGGTTATCAGTTCATGGCAACCGTCTTTTCTGTCTATTTTATTGGTTCATTAATTTTGATTGCAGGTATTGCCCAAGCGCTACATTCATTTCGCATTAAAGATTTTGGTCAGTCAGCATTATGGGCAGTAATGGGGATTTTATACATTTTTATTGGTCTAATGTCATTTTTCCAACCTGTTGCGGTTTCATCAGCCTTAACATTGGTGATTTCATTCTTGCTAATTATGAGCGGCTTTACACAAATATTTGCGGCTATGAATAACCGCAATTTACCTCGCTGGGGATGGGTTTTAACCTCAGGGATTATTACATTAATTTTAGGATTTATGATTATTGCAGGTTGGCCATATGACAGTCTTTGGGTATTAGGTATGTTTTTAGGTATCGACCTTATTTTCCAAGGTTGGGCATATGTAGCTATTGGTTTTGCATTAAAAAAATAGATGTTAAATAACACATTCGTTGCTCACAATCTAGCAATGACTTTCAAGAGGTTACCACTAATTGTGAGCAGCAAGTAATTACAGTAATGACTCGAACACAAATACAACTTATTTAATTTTGTTATAAATGAATTAAGCTGATTATTTATAGATTTTGTTAGTTTTTGCCTTAACTTCTTGCATTGTCTGTAAAATCCGATGATAGTTATCAAGCCTTGATGGTGCAATTTTGCCGTCTTGTACTGCTTTTTGTAGTAAACAACCTGGCGTATCAAAGTGATTACAATCGCGAAAGTGGCAACCGCCTAAATAATTATCAAATTCTTTAAAACCACTAATCACTTGTTCTGGCTCTAAGTGCCATAAACCAAATTCGCGGATCCCTGGTGAGTCAATAATATCTCCACCATTTGGTAAGTGGTAAAGCCGAGAGGAAGTGGTTGTATGTTGACCAAGTCCGGATATTTCTGAAATACCTCCAGTCATAACTGATTGTGATTGATGAGGTAACAGTAAATTAATAATACTTGATTTTCCCACACCAGACTGCCCAACTAAAATGGAAATCTTACCTTGCAAAGCTTCTTGTAATACAGCAATGCCTTGTTGATTTTGACATGAGACATACAAAACTTGATAACCAATATGAGTATAAATCGTCAATTTTTTTTCAACTTCAGTGCGTTGATCATCATTAAGCAAATCAATTTTGTTTAAAACAATAATAGGTTTTATATCAGTGCATTCACAAGCAACTAAATAGCGATCGATAATATTTAGTGATAATTCTGGCAAGACAGCCGAAATAATCACGATTTGATCAACATTTGCGGCAACGGGTTTAACGCCATCATAAAAATCAGGCCGGACAAGTTCAGAATGTCTCGGGTGAACCGCTTCAATAATACCATTGGTATTTGGCTCTAAACTTTCGCGCCATACTACTTTATCACCAGTGACTATCGACGGTAACGTGCGACGAATACTACAACGATAAATAAGACCTGCACTATCTTCAACATCTGCAGACTTACCAAAACGACTTATTACTACACCGTCACGAGGTGACGAAAAATTTGCCAGACTCTCATCTTGCTTTATTGCTAATCGTTGCTGATGTTTTGCCGCTACACGTCTTTTTTGATTATTGGATAGTTTATTTTTTGCCATAGTACTCATTTTTTACTAAAACAGATTGTCAGTTATGCTACACTACTCAGTATCAAAAAGAAAATCTCTATAGCAAATTATGAACAAACAATCTCAAATTAATAGTAACAATCTTATTTGGATAGATCTTGAAATGACTGGACTCAATCCAATAACTGATCGCATTATTGAGATCGCAACCATTGTTACCGATTCTAACTTAAATATTCTTGCTGAAGGACCTGTGATTGCAGTTCATCAATCTGATGAGCAATTAGCATTAATGGATGAGTGGAATCAAAACACCCATGGCAAATCAGGACTTATTGAGCGTGTTCGCAAAAGTACTATTAGTGAACAACAGGCCGAACAACAAACCATCGAATTTTTAAAACAATGGGTACCAGAAAACAGCTCTCCAATTTGTGGTAATACTATTGGGCAAGATCGTCGTTTTTTATTTAACTATATGCCTAATTTAGAAAGTTATTTTCATTATCGCTATTTAGATGTCAGCACAATTAAAGAATTAGCTAAACGTTGGAAACCTGAAATACTAAAAGGGATTAGCAAACAGAGTTCTCATCAAGCTCTTGATGATATTCGTGACTCAATTGCTGAACTTGTTTATTACCGTGAACACTTTTTTGATCTAACCAACTTATAATTAGTATGCAAATTTTATATACTTTTTTATTGTATTTGATTCAACCACTGGTTTGGCTAAGACTGCTTTGGCGTAGTCGTAAAGCACCAGCTTATCGAAAGCGTTGGCTTGAACGCTATGGTTTTTGCAAAAATAAAGTTAAATCTAACGGTATTTTAGTGCATGCCGTATCGGTGGGTGAAACGATAGCAGCCATCCCACTAATCAAAGCACTTAAACAACAATATCCTTGTTTACCTATCACAGTTACCACCATGACGCCAACAGGCTCAGAGCAAGTTAAGTCATTACTTGGTGATAGCGTTAGCCATGTATATTTACCTTATGATTTGCCCTGCGCGATAAATCGTTTTTTAAATACGGTTAAGCCCAAATTAGTGATCATTATGGAAACTGAGCTTTGGCCTAATTTTATCTGTCAGTGTTATAAACGAAATATTCAGCTAATTATTGCCAATGCCAGATTATCAGAACGTTCAGCTAATCGATACAGTAAACTCGGGCGATCCATTAGCAATTTACTATCAAAAATTAGTGCAATTGCCGCACAAAATAAGCAAGATGGGGAACGTTTTATTTCACTGGGTTTACCCCGTGATCGCTTAACAATAACCGGTAGTATTAAATTTGATATTGATTTAACAGATCAACAACAGCAAAAAATCAAAACGCTAAAACAGCGGTGGCAATTAGACCGCCCTATCTTTATTGCCGCAAGTACACATAATGGAGAAGATGAAATCATCTTATCTGCCTTTAAGCGGTTATTACAAAAATATCCCGATTTGTTATTGATTATTGTCCCCCGCCACCCAGAACGCTTTAAAACCGTCGAAAAATTAATTAATGATTGCGGATTAAATTATATAAACCGCAGTAGCGGTCAAATTCCTGCTAAACAAACCCAAGTCATTTTGGGTGATACGATGGGAGAATTAATAGAACTTTATGGTATTGCCGATATCGCCTTCGTTGGTGGCAGTTTAGTGAAACATGGAGGGCATAATCCATTAGAACCCGCACTTCACCACATCCCAATCATTAGTGGCGAACATTTTTTCAATTTTAAAGTGATTTGTGAGCAACTTATTTCAGCTGATGGCATGATCATTTGTGCTAGCACAGCCGATTCCCTTTATTCAGCGATTAATGGGCTTTTAGAAAATAAAACGCGTAGTCAACAAATTGGCGAACAAGCGTATCAAGTATTAAAACAAAATCAAGGCGCACTACATAGGCTTTTTAACATTATCAACTATTATCTTTGCTCAAAATAAGGATTACTTGTGAATAAAAAACAAGGGTTATTGCTGATTAATCTAGGTACACCAAACGCGGCAACACCAGATTCAATAAAACGGTACTTAACCGAGTTCTTACTCGATCGTCATGTCGTTGATTTACCGAAACTGTTTTGGTATCCGATTTTAAAGTACCTTGTAATACCTAAACGAGTGCCTTATATTATCCATCATTATCAAAAAATTTGGATAAATGGCTCATCACCTTTACTTCATTACAGCCAATTATTATGTGATAAATTACAACTCCACTTACCAAATATTCAATGTGAATTAGCCATGACCTATGGTGAACCCAATATTCAATCTGCATTGAACAAGCTTCAATCATGTTCAAAAATTACGGTATTGCCACTTTTCCCACAATACTCAACGACCACAACACTCGCTGTACTTGATAAACTTAAACAAGTTATAGCAACCGACAAAATCATAAATAGTATTGACTATATTCGTGATTATGCCGATCATCCAAGTTATATCAATGCACTTTATTTACAAATTAAGCAAGCATTTCAATGCCAAGGTGAGCCTGAAGTGCTTATACTATCTTATCATGGTATTCCAGAGCGTTATATTTACAAACGAAAAGATGATTATATTCAACGTTGTGAAATAACCACACAGTTAATAATCGAAAAATGCCGAACAAATAACATAAATATACCAATTCAAATGGCTTATCAATCTAAATTTGGAAAAGGTAAATGGGTTACGCCAAGTACCAGCGATACACTACAAACATTAGCAAAAAGTGGTGTTAACAATGTGCACGTCATCTGTCCCGGATTTTCGGTAGATTGTATTGAAACTATTTACGAAATTGACGAAGAAAATCGAGAAATCTTTTTAAATGCAGGTGGAAAATCATTTTATTATATTCCCACATTAAATGACACAGACTTACAGATTAATTTAATCATGACATTAATCAACCAAACTCAGCCACTTATACTTAATAATTTATACTGAAACACATAGTTACCTGAAACTTTTTGACAAAAATGATACGACTTAAAAATTACACTAAATAGTGTAATTGTTGATTTTTAAACGAATGAAATTTTAAATTAACGAATATTAATGCTAATTATCTATCGCCTAAGTAATCTATGGCGTATGATAAGGCATTATTTTATAATTCAGTATTTGAGCACTGAGGAGAAAATTAAGTGAAAATAATCATCATTGGCGCTCAAGCTGCAGGCGCAAGTGCTGCTGCAAAGGCTAAAAGAATGAACCCTGAGGCAACCATCCGTATTTATGAAAAATCAGATATTGTTTCGTTTGGTGCTTGCGGTTTACCTTATTTTATTGGTAACCACTTTACTGACGCCAACGAAATGATATCCCGAACGCCTGAGCAATTTCAAAAAGATGATATTGAAATAAAAACTTTGCATGAAGTCATTGCTATTGATACTAATCAAAAAAAATTAACTGTTAAAGATCTCAATACTGGCAATTGCTTTGATGATAGCTATGACAAGTTACTACTTGCAGTTGGTGCAAGTCCCATCATTCCCCCTCTTGAAAATAGCCAACTAAAAAATATCTTCACATTACGCAACCTGCATGACGGGTTAGCTATCAAACAGACATTATCCAACTCAAATATCAAAAATTTGATTGTTATAGGTGCTGGATATATTGGGCTTGAAATAGCTGAATCGCTTGTTGCTTTACAAAAAAACGTCAAATTGATTCAATTGGATGACAGAATTCTTATCGATGCATTTGATAGGCAAATCACTGAACTAATTGAAGAAAATATTAAACAACATTGTGATCTACATTTGCAAGAGCGAGTACTTGGCTTTGAAGGATCGCACAACGTCACACATGTAATTACTGATAAATCACGATATCCAGCCGATGTTGTTATTATTGCAACTGGTGTTAAGCCAAACAATGATATCTATAAAAACCTTGGTATTAAGACACTTGCAAATGGTGCCATAATCACCAACAGCTTTGGACAAACTAATATGGCAGATATTTATGCTGCTGGAGATTGTGTTGCCCTTCACCATAGAGTTAGTCATTCAATGGTATATATTCCACTTGCTACAGGGGCGAACAAACTAGGCAAAATTGTAGGCGAAAATTTAGGTGGCGGAAATTGTGAATATCCTGGCACTATTGGCACCTCAGCCTTAAAAGTCTTTGATATTGAAGCAGGACGAACAGGTTTAACTGAAAGCGAAGCCCAAAAATCTGGAATTCCTTATAAAACTGTCATAGTTAAAGATAAAAATCACAGCAACTATGTTGCTGGTCAAACAAGTGTAACAGCAAAACTTATCTATCATGCCGACACTCGAGTGATTTTAGGTGGTCAAATAGCTGGAGGGCAAGGTGCGGCATTAAGGGTCAACACTCTTGCAACCGCAATATGGACGAATTTGAAAATTGATGAATTAGCCATGATGGATTTTCTTTATGCTCCACCATTTTCCAGACCATGGGATATTTTAAATATTGCAGGCTCAATCGCAAAATAAGATAGGTATTAATAAATCTATCAATAAATATTTTACTAGATAATTAAATTTATTATTAAAGGGTGAGGATTAAATATGCCAGATGCCATTTTTCAAGGAGTCTTTTTTGAAAAGTTCTTATCTATTACTCATTACCAGACATTAATTGGTATAGGGTTATTGCTCATCTGTTTTTTTACAGTAATGAGACCATTACAAAAGCGAAAGGTTAATTTTTCAATACGTATGTTAGTTGGGTTAATACTTGGTGCTGTGCTAGGTTTAAGCATTCAAGCTGTAGCAGGGTTTCCTGACACATCAACAATCTGGATGCAAGAAACCGCAACTTGGTATGGACTATTTGGTCGAGCATTTATCGCTTTTATCCGAATGTTAGTGATACCACTCATATTTGTATCTATTGTTAAAGTAATTATCGATTTCTCTGGTAAAAAAAATCTACCCCAAATCGCATTCAGAGGAATTTTTTGGTTACTGTTTACAACAGCAATTGCCTGTATTGTTGGTATTTTGTTAGCTAATCTATTTGCATTAGGTGAAATAAGCTCAAGTTCTGTACATCAAGCTCAGGCAAAACAATACACTAATATTATTGATACCTTTATAAATCTAATTCCAAGCAATATTATTGCATCAATGGTAAACGAAAATATTGTTGGATTGGTCATTTTCTCTGCCTTAATGGGGATTGCCGCCAACAGAATGGAAAAGAAAAACTCACAACCGATTGCCCTATTTAAAACGTTTATCGAAGCACTTTATAAGATCATCATGTCGATTGCGATGACAGTCATAAAATACATGCCTTATGCAGTAATTGCTTTACTTGCTCGCACCATCATTTCTAACGGAATACCCGCAATTATTCAGGTTTCAAGTTTTGTTGCAGCGATCTACATCGCCACATTGATTATGTTGATTGTACATGTTGCCATTATTGTGATTCATGGTATTTCACCAATCATGTTTATAAAAAAAGCGCTAGGAACATGGTTATTAGCCTTTACAAGTCGCTCCTCTGTCGGTTCATTACCAATGACTATTTCAACACTAACCGTCCGAATGGGTGTTAATACAGGTACCGCAAATTTAGTTGGCTCTCTAGGTAGTACCATGGGAATGAATGGATGTGCCGGTTTCTTTCCTGCTTTACTTGCTGTTATGGTAGCTCATATGGTTGGTATTGATACTAATATCCAATTTTATATTATGCTTGTCATTGTAGTGGTTATTGGTTCAATTGGTATAGCTGGAATTCCTGGCACGGCAACAGTTGCCGCAACCGTTGTTTTATCAGGTATGGGCATGGCCGAATACTTCCCATTAATTGGTATGGTTTTAGCTGTTGATCCAATTATTGATATGGCAAGAACTTTAGCTAATGTATCTGGCGCTATGACAGCCGCTGTCGCAACCGATAAAGAAATTGGTCTTATGGATATGACAGTATACAACGACCCCGATATCACTCTTGAAAATGAGCAGCCAGAAGCTTAACTGTAATGGCTGTTGTTATGAGTGAAATAGAACAACAAATTTCAAGATAATAATCAAATTTTTGTTTTGCTATTATTGGTGTTGAACGATTTTTTTTGGGGAAACAGATTTTCTGAATATTGGTTTGAATTTGATGCTAAATTTTTTGCCTATGATATTTGTCCCGCTATGATTTGTATTTATGTCATAGCGGTAACTTCTGCTTTTTTTTGTGAGGATCACTACATATAAATCAATTTAAAGGCAGTTATTTTTTTAATTTAGGCGAACCGATAAAAGCCAAAATTAAATGTATAGAATCTTAATAAGTTCGGTAGTTTTAATTTTGGATATAGCATAAGTGCATAGATTAATAATAGCGGTAAATTAGAATGTAGTTTACGTGATTGTATTTGTATAGATGCCGTAATTTGGTAAAATAAGCAGGTAAACTTATAAAAGTTAATAATGTAACAATCGAAAGAATAAAAAATTAAGATTTAAAGATAGGTATATTGACATGCGGTGTTGTAGGAATTTTTTTTGCTCTAAAATCGTTCAGGTGGGTTATTGATTTTATTGAATTTTTTGGTAAATCAAATGGTAATAGAAAATTTTGGGGATCGGTGAGGTTTCAAACATTTTATCTATTAGTGGGTAGAATAGCTACAATAGCTACTTCCAATTTAGGGGATTAGCCGATAAACTGCACCGAAAAAGCCAAAACGTCCGTTCCTAAGTCTAATTCTAAAAAACATAACTATTTGACTTAAATTAAGAGCAAAAAACATTAATAAAATAAATGAACTATATAAAAGGTTTTTATAAAAAAATAATTATTTTAACCGCACCGAAAGGTTTGAATATTGCTTTTTTCCCAACGTCGGTATTTATCCAACAACTGAGTAAGACTAAAATTTATTTTGCACCCATATAATTTAACTGACGCCATGATTCATAAACCACAACGGCAACAGAATTAGATAAATTCATACTACGGCTAGTGGCGAGCATGGGAATGCGGATCTTTTTCTCTTGTGGTAGTGCATCAAGTATGTTTTTGGGTAAGCCTCGGGTTTCTGGTCCAAACATTAAGAAGTCATTTTGCTGGTAATCGACTTCACTGTGTGGCTTTTGTCCTTTTGTGGTTAAAGCATAAACTTGTGTTGATAGGTCTATTTGATTGGCATCTAAAAAATGGTTGAGATTTTTATAGCGTTTTACATCAACAAATTCTTGATAATCAAGCCCGGCTCGCCTTAACTTTTTGTCATCCCAGAAAAAGCCCATAGGCTCAATAATATGTAAATTGAAACCAGTGTTAGCACAAAGACGGATAATATTTCCAGTATTAGCAGGAATTTCGGGTTCAAATAAAACGATGTTTAAGGCTGAATTTGACACAACTTTTCTCATTTATTATTTATTGATGTTTATGAATTGGCAATATTATCACAATTCTAAGTCCACCAAGATGACTTTTTTCTGCTTTTACAGTACCGTGATCGCGTATGATGGCATTAGCTACAATAGCGAGCCCTAATCCAGTTCCGCCAGATTCACGATCTCGAGCTTCACTTGTACGATAAAAAGGTCTAAAAATTTGTTCTAGTTCACTTTCAGCAACTCCTGGACCATCATCATCAATTGTAATTGTTAGCTTTTGTTGTTGTGCTACAAAATTAATATCGATCTGTTTATTTGAATAGCGAAATGCGTTGCGTATAACGTTTTCAAGTGCGCTACACAAAGCAATTGGATAGCATAATATAGTATGGTTAGTTGGAAAATTTGTAACGACCAACGTTTTACCTATTTGTTCTGCTTCAAAAGTGGCATTATCAAGCACCTGTTTAAATAGAATATTAATTTTATTAACTTCACGAATTTCATTATTGTCATATTGTTGCCTTGCCAATGACAATAAGTCACCAATCATAGAATCTAATTTTATTGCTTCATTATTAATACGTATAACTTCACTGCTTTCACCTTGTTTGCGTCGCAATAGCGATGTAGCAAGCTGCAAACGAGTCAAAGGAGTGCGCAATTCATGAGAAATATCTGAAAACAAACGTTGCTGTACTTCTTGCATTCGTTTAAGCTCTCTTAGCATATGGTTAAAACTAGCCCCAGTAGCTTTATATTCAGACGATCCTATTTGTTCTAGCTCAGGCCACTCTTGTAAATTCCCTTTCGCAACCTGATCAGCTGCTTTTTTTAGCCCTCGAGCAGGTTTTGCAATACTCCAAGATAGCCATAGTAAAAAAGGAGAACTTGCCAGCATGGTTAAAGTTAATAGTAAAAAAGGATGATCAAATATAAAGTTGACTAATTGAGATTGAATATCTGTAGTTTGTTGTAGGATATATAATTGATATTCAGCATTAGCATAATGAATGAGAAAAGGTCCTATAATTTCTTGAGAATCATAAATTTTTTTTGCAGGATCTTTGACATCATGGGATTTTTCACTAAAGTTTTTGATTAAATCAATATTTTTTGTTTCAGCTGTAATGATTTGCCCATTAGGAGTAACAATAAATAAAAATTGCCCCGGTTTTTGATAACTATCCATAACAACAATAAAACGCATCCACCACCGAAAACTATCTTTTGGTACATTAATAAGATCATTTTCAATTTGATGCGCAAGCATATTACCAGCTTGTTTATCTTTGTTTGCTAAGTAGGTTAGGTTTCGAGCATCAAGACTCGGCAAAACCATTATTAACATTAGAAAAAAAGCTATGGTTAATAAAAATATTGTGAAAATTCTTATTGTTAGTTTATCAAAAAGCCACATATCATATTATCTGATCTTCATTATAAAGTTATTCATATAACAAATCGTCATTTCGATCAATTACAAATAAGTAACCTTTTGAACGTAATGTTTTAATCCATGGTAAACCATCACTTCTAGGCGGTAGTTTTTTCCGTAATCTAGATACATGTACATCAATTGAGCGAGCAAGTGGAGCTAAATTTTTACCCAAAACAAATTCGCTTAGTTTTTCGCGTGTAATTATCTTTCCCGAATTTTCTAGAAAGGTAAGCAACACTTGAAACTCAGTACCCGTTAAATCTATATACTTGTTATCAAAAAAAGCAGATCCCTGTTTTCGATTTACATTAAGTTTATCAATTGTATATTTAATTGGTTGTTCAGTTTCATCGTTTGCTACATTATCCCAATGCGCTCTACGCAAAAGTGCATTGATTCGGGCAATAAGCTCTCTATCATTAAATGGTTTTAGAATGTAGTCATCAGCACCAAGCTCAAGTCCAATCACTTTATCATATTCATTATCTTTAGCCGTTAAAAAAATAACAGGTATCGTAAATTTACCTCTAAGTTGAGATAAGAATTTAAGTCCATTCATTTCAGGCATCATAATATCAAGTAAAATAAGATCTATCGTACTATCAAACTTTTCTAAAGCCTGAATACCATTATTCGCTATTTCAACAAGAAATCCTTCTAACTCAAGAAGTTCTCGTAATAATAAAGTAATTTCTGGATCATCATCAACTACAAGTAATTTACTGCTCATTACAATCCTCTTTATTTCATTCATTCTTGATATTAATTTTTATACCAAATATAGTTTTATCCAAAAATTTACTATATATGTAAAAATCACGAACAATATAGTAAATTATTGTTAATTTTTATATAGAAAATATTTTTACATTATTATAGCCTTGGTCAATTAAATAAAGCGCTTGTAATTTACTCATGACTCCACGATCGCAATATAGTAAATATTGCTTCGATTGATCCAAATTCCCAAATTGCGTTGCTAACTTATAAAATGGAATATGCTTAACTTCAATATCGCTTAATATAAGTGGATTATCTTCCTGATCTTCTGAAGATCGAATATCAATAACCACGTGATCGGTACTCAAAGTTGTGACAGTTTCAACATGAGCAATTTTTGTATCAGTTTGTTTTGCTATCTCACGAATATCAATATTTTCAGCCTCGGCAACTGCTTTATCCAAAATCGTGAAATTAAAATTCATTTCCTCTGCTTCAATTTTTTCTTTCACGGCTTTAACTGTTGGGTTTTTAGATATTACGCCACAAAATTCTGGCATTGTTTTTGCTATATCTTCAGTACCAATTTGACGCGCAATATTGATAATGGTTTCTTTATCGTGTGTGATTAAAGGACGTAAAATTAATGTATCACTAGCATTATCAATTAAACGTAAATTGGTAAGTGTTTGGCTTGATACTTGCCCCAATGCTTCTCCAGTAACGAGAGCTTCCACTTTATAACGTTGCGCAATTTTTGATGCCGCACGAATCATCATCCGCTTTAAGATAACGCCCATTTGCCCATCATCAATTTTTTCAAGAATCTCACCAACAACATCCGAAAAATCAATAGCAATAAAACGCACTTTATGTGAGCTACCAAAACGCTCCCATAGGTAATGCGCCATTTGTTTAACTCCAATTTCGTGAGTTTTTCCACCAAGATTAAAGAAACAATAATGCACTCGGCTTCCGCGTCGCATTAGCATATAACTTGATACGCCAGAATCAAAACCACCCGATATGAGCGAAAGAACATCTTCTTGTGTACCAGTTGGAAAACCGCCAATGCCAGCATGTCGACCTTTTACCAGCAGTAACTTTTCTTTGTCGATTTCAAGATGAACGGTGATTTCTGGATGAGTTAATTTAACCTTAGCCGAAGACACATGTTGATTAAGCCCACCACCAACATAACGTTCAACATCAATTGAAGTAAATTCATGTTTACCTCGACGCTTAACGCGTACACAAAACGTTTTGTTTTCAATTAATGGAGCATAATAATCTAATGCTTTTTCAAAAATATCATGCATATCAACAAAAGTGATTTCATCAACGGCTAAAATATGATGTATACCAGGGATTCGCATTAATAATTCAAGTATCTTAGCTTCACTATTTTCAACTTTTGGACGAACTTCAATAAAATCCCAATGACGAATAACCGCAACATCTTCAATATGATGCTTTAAAATATTACGAATGTTACTTGTTAGTATTTTAATAAATCGTAAACGAACAGAATCACTTTTGATGGTAATTTCGGGAAAGAGCTTAACAATAAATTTCATAAATACAATTTGTCATAATACAAATGGCGATATTATACCGTTTTTTTAGATAGAAACGTACCATTGATTATCACAACTAACTTGTAATACTTATAGATACATTATGTTTGACACTAAATAAGCCAAAAAATCATCATAGAGCGTTACTTAAACGTTATGGAACGTTAATTTCGTGCAATAACCTTAGTATTTTGACATTAATAAATTTAATTTTCTCTACTACTTTATATCATAACAATATTATGAAGTTAGTTATCAATAGTTGTAATAACGAAATTAATGGCTATGGTATTAACCTTCAAAAGGAAACTAGTTAAAAATGTTTTATCTGAGTTAGCAGATTTCACATGGCAAAACCGTAATCATCTTCATATTGTGTATATCACAAGTATCCTCTCTATCGACTAAATTGATTGTTTATAACGATTAACAAGATTACAACCGATTGTTATAAACGATATGACAAGGAATAATATATTTCTAATAATAATGATTAATTTTTATCCAGCAATAATTTAATGAGTTAAAATGGCTAAACTTGATAGTGGAGAATGTAATTGTGTAGAATTAATTTCTTACTTATTGGAATTGCAAATCTTATTAGTCTAATACGAGGTTTATAAAATATATATTATTTAGATGTATTGGTTCTTTCAATAAGAATAAACTTACGAAAGGTGATAACAATATTTTACGTTTAAATAGAAAGAAATTAATACCGTTATTGCTATGTTAGCATGTTGTTTGATGTGACTAAAAAGGTAAAAGAGGTTTATGATTAATACAATAGATCAACAATTCTCTAACAATACAAAAATTTTTAAAACAATAAAATAAATCAATGGGAATAATTTAGGATGGAAAAAATTTATAAGCAACTAAAAATAACACTTTTCAAAGAAATCTTGTATTCAATTATTTTATTTATTTATTTTTTTCTACTTCCATTTTCAGCTACAGCTACCCTATCGGCAACAACAGTAGGAACAATTATGGGAAATGCGCCTCTTTTTATTTCGGCTTCTTCTGAAAATAATTTAGGTTTTACCGTTAAAGATACTTTTTATAGTGAACAATTAAAAAATATCCCTAAATCGTTTGATAAAAACCTTACATTAAATGACTTTATCATCAAAACACCAACTGATTTTAAATTTTCCCCCACTCTGAATTACTATGATGAAGATGGAGACAGAGGTAAGACTTCCGATAAAGGGGCTTTTTCTATTGGTGCAATTACCTTTAAATGGTTTGATAATGCAGGACAAGAAATTTCAAAATCTCAATATGGAAAGGTAATTGGTTGTGGCAGTGGGTTTCAGATGCCGCTTAAATTAGTTATTACTCTTTCTGATATACAAGTCCATTCTGAATATGGTGTTCCTAAAGACAGCGAATTATATAATTTAACCAAAATTTATCAAATTAATACTGATTCGGCGATCTGTTTTGCAAAACCTAATCAAATGATAGTCAATAATAATCAAACTTGGGGAAGTCCTTATCATTTTACACAAAATGGTAAAACAGATTGTGTACTTGTAGGTTATGGTACTGTAGAAGACTCTTTGATTGATCCGAACCGAGGATATAAAGGCTGGAATAAAATTGGTACTGAATATAGAGATTCGATTTGTGGTGGAGGTTACGATCATAATGTTTTTGACCCTCTCAATGGATTTTATGCATCTGCCTATCCGAAGTTTCCAACAACAGGTTTTTCTGGCGCTCAGTTTCAATTAATTATGACTGGTGCCCAAACAGATTGGGATTATTCTGTGAATACAACACCAGTAGGTAGTGTGACAGTAGATAATAATGGCATGGTTTATCTCAACCATAAACCTAATGGCACAGTAACGGTATCAGCAAAATTTAAATCAGATAACAGCATAATACATAGTTACACATTCAATCCAACCAAAACATGGGTTGCTCCAAAAGATGGAGTATACACATATGAACAAGCAACGCAAGTATGTCATGGCGAAGAAAACATACCTACTCGAGCTGAAATGTCAAATTCTCCTAATGCTTTAGATTCATGGAAAATAATACCACTGACTTGGGATCTGTTTACACGGACAATCAACCAAGGGGTATTAAGTGAATGGGGAATGACAACTTTCCCAAATTACCCTAAGTCCAATTGGTTCACAGGAGAACAATGGTTTTTTTCATCTGATGAGTTTCCACTAACAAATCAATACCCAGGACGTTCTAACCGATATGCTATTGACGCTTGGATAGGGCAAGTTGAAGTATGGGGAAAAGAACAAAAATTACACGCTGTATGTAAAGAATAATTACTTTATTTAAACTAAAAGAAATTAATGCAGTCAATAATCATGGCGCTTATTTTAGTTTAGACATTAACAATCTCAGATTGACTAAAAATTTTTTTTAAAACAGACTAACAATTTATGAAATTTTACTTGCTTGTTGGTCTGTCTTTCGCTAATATTTCGCATCAATAAATTCTGTTGTATAACATATAAATTGACAGGTTGAAATGTACGAATTTTTAATTATAAGCTATTTAATTATCGCGGTTATAATAGTTGCGTTAGTTTTAATACAACGAGGTAAAGGTGCTGACATGGGCTCATCATTTGGAGCTGGTGCATCCGCAACTTTATTTGGCTCTTCAGGTAGTGGGAATTTTTTAACTCGCGCTACCACTTTATTAGGTATTTTGTTTTTTGTAATAAGCATTTTACTTTCAAATTTAGGTAGCAAACCACGAATAGCTTCATCTAGCGAATTTGAGAATATTGAAGATACTGTACCAGTAACAACACAGCTGAATGAAGGTAATACTGCACCTACTACAGCTCCAGTTACTCAACCTGTACAGCAAAATTCGACTTCAGATATACCTGAATAACAACGGCGCCGTGGTGGTGAAATTGGTAGACACGCTATCTTGAGGGGGTAGTGCTCTAAGAGCATGCGGGTTCAAGTCCCGCCCACGGCACCAAATCAATAAACAGTAACATTCTTTTAAACCCAACAAAGCACACCAAACCCAGTAATAACAAGCCTTAAAGTCTATTTTATTGCCCATTAAGTATCATTAAGGTACATTTACAACCAAAGTTTTTAGGACTATATTAAGGACTATGCAAACATATTAAAATAATTTCATAGTCCCATAAGAGAAAAGTATGCCTAAAAAAGTAACCCCAATGACGGATACACAAATAAAGAATGCCAAGCCACAAAGTAAGGATTATCCTATTTATGATGGAAATGGTTTGCTTTTACTTATTAAGTCAACAGGGGCAAAAATATGGCAATTCAGATATTACCGCCCTATAACTAATAATAGGACTACTGTAAGCTTCGGAAGTTATCCAGAAGTTTCGCTACAGCAGGCACGAAAACAACGAGATGAAGCACGCGAATTAATTAAACAAGGGATAGATCCACAGCATCACAAAGCGGAACAAGAACAACGTAAGCAAGAAGCTTGTAATAATACCTTTTACGCTATGGCTGAGAAATGGTTCAAATTCAAAACAGAACAAGGTTTAGAAGAACAAACGCTCAAAAAGGCTTGGCGTTCATTAGAAAATCATGTTTTCCCTTATATAAAAGATATTCCAATAAACCAAGTAACAGCTATCAAAGCGATTAACGCATTACAGCCATTAAATAACAATAATAAATACGAAACAGTAAAAAGAGTTTGCCGGCGAATTAATGAAATAATGTATTATGCTGTCAATATGGGAATTATCGATAATAACCCTCTAGCCAAAATCACCGACGTATTTAATAGCCCGAAAGTAAAAAATCAGCCAACTATTCCCCCTACTGAGTTACCGCAGTTCATGCAAGCTTTAGCTATGGCAAAGATTGAATTGCAAACTAGATGCGTGATTGAATGGCAGTTATTAACATTAACGCGACCAAGTGAAGCCGTAGGGGCTAAGTGGGAAGAAATTAATCTAGATAAAAAATTATGGAGTATTCCTGCCGAACGCATGAAAATGGATAGACCTCACAATATACCCTTATCACCGCAAGCAATAAAAATACTTGAGATAATGAAATCTATTAATCATAAAAGTGAGTTTGTTTTCCCAACAGCAAGACCGCCTTATAACAAGCCAATGAGTAGCCAAACCGCTAACATGGCAATAAAGCGCATGGGATACAAAGATAAGTTAGTTGCGCATGGATTAAGAGCTTTAGCTAGTACCGCATTAAACGAACAAGGCTTTAATTATGATGTCATTGAAAGCGCGTTATCGCATGTAGATAAAAACGCAGTAAGGCGAGCCTACAACAAAGCAGAATATGAACATCAAAAGCGTATTATGCTTGACTGGTGGGGTGACTTTGTCGAGCAAGCAAGCCAAGGAAATGTCTCACTATCAGGTAACCGCAATTTAAAGCTAGTTAATCATTAACCATATCGCGCTATTCATAC